>NZ_JAAVJB010000066.1 GCF_012034385.1 Streptomyces spiramenti | reverse complement strand
GGTTCGTTGACGCCGGTGCGGGTGGACGGGGTGCTGCGTCCGAAGGTGGACGCGGCGTGGAACCTGCACGAGCTGACGCGTGATCGGGAGCTGTCGGCGTTCGTGCTGTTCTCCTCCGCCGTGGGTGTGCTGGGCGCTGCGGGGCAGGCGAACTACGCCTCCGCCAACGCCTACCTCGACGCGCTGGCCACCCACCGGCGGGCCCAGGGGCTGCCGGCCCAGTCCCTCGCCTGGGGCCTCTGGGGCCAGGTCGAGGGCATGAACACCGTGGCGGACGCCGAGGGGCGGCGGCGGAACGGACAGGGCGGGCTGCTCGCCCTCACCCCGGAGGAGGGGCTGTCGCTCTTCGACGCCTCACTCTCCGCCGACCGCCCCGTGCTCGTCCCGGTCAAGCTCGACCTCCCCGCGCTCACCGCCGACCGTGTGCCGGAGCTGCTCCGAGGCCTGGTGCCGCAGCAGCGGCGCCGCGCCACCGGCTCGGCGGAGGACGGCGGCGACACGCTGCTGGGACGGTTGGTCCGCCTCCCGGAGGCCGACCGCCTCGACGCCGTGCAGGAGGTCGTGCGCCGTCAGGTCGCCCAGGTACTCGGGCACAGCACCCCGGAAGCCGTCGACCTCGAACGCACCTTCCAGGACCTCGGGTTCGACTCGTTGACCGCCGTGGAGCTCCGGAACGCGCTGAGCAGCGCCACCGGACAGCAACTGCCCTCCACTCTGGTCTTCGACCACCCGACCCCCGCCGACCTCACCGGATTCCTCCACCAGGAACTGCTCGGAGAGCTGACCGACACCGCCGAGGCGGCGCCGGTGGCCACCTCCGTGGACGAGCCCGTCGCCATCGTCGGGATGGCCTGCCGTTACCCGGGCGGAGTCGGCTCCCCCGAGGAGCTGTGGCAGCTGGTGGCCGAGGGCCGGGACGGCATGACGACGTTTCCCGAGGACCGTGGCTGGGACCTGGAGGCATGGTTCGGCGACGACGCCGAGACCGCCGCGTCGCTCACCGGCGGGTTCGTCCGGGACGCCACCGACTTCGACGCGGCGTTCTTCGGGATATCGCCCAACGAGGCCCTGATGATGGACCCCCAGCAGCGGCTGATGCTGGAGGCGTCCTGGGAGGCGCTGGAGCGCGCCGGGGTCGAGCCCACCTCGCTGCGCGGCAGCGGGACCGGCGTCTTCGCCGGGGTGATGCACACCGACTACGACCCGGGGATGTTCGGCACCCTGGAACACGCGGCGGGCTACCGCAGCACCGGCCTCTCCGGCAGCGTGGTCTCCGGCCGGGTCTCCTACACCCTGGGTCTGGAGGGCCCGGCGATCTCGGTGGACACCGCCTGCTCGTCGTCGCTGGTCGCTCTGCACCTCGCGGTGCAGTCCCTGCGGCAGGGCGACTGCTCGCTGGCGCTGGCCGGCGGCGTCGCCGTCATGGCCTCCCCGACCTCCTTCGTCGGCCAGAAGCACGGCCTCTCCTCCGACGGCCGCTGCCGGCCGTTCGCCGAGGACGCCGACGGCGCCGGCTGGTCCGAGGGCGTCGGTGTCCTCGTCGTCGAACGCCTCTCCGACGCCCGCCGGAACGGGCACGAGGTGCTGGCGGTGATCCGCGGCAGCGCCGTCAACCAGGACGGTGCCTCCAACGGCCTGACCTCACCGAGCGGCCCGTCCCAGCAGCGCGTCATCCGGCAGGCGCTGGCCGCCGCCGGGCTCACGCCCGCCGATGTGGACGCCGTCGAGGCCCACGCGATGGGAACCACTCTCGGCGACCCCATCGAGGCCCAGGCGCTGCTCGCCACCTACGGCCAGGAACGCCACGAGGACCGGCCGCTGTACCTGGGGTCGATCAAGTCCAACATCGGACACAGCCAGGCCGCCGCCGGAGCCGCCGGCGTCATCAAGATGGTCCAGGCGCTGCGCCACCAGGTGCTGCCCCGCAGCCTGTACGCGGACCGTCCCAGCGGGCACGTGGACTGGAACGCCGGGCGCGTGGAACTGCTGGCCGACGCGGTCGAATGGCCCGCGGGGGAGCGACCGCGCCGCGCCGCGGTGTCCGCCTTCGGTTACAGCGGCACCAACGCCCACCTCATCATCGAGGAGCCGCCCCGACCGGAGCCCGCGCCGGCCACGTCGGCCGTCGCGCCGGAGGAGACGGAACGCCCCGGCGGCACGGTCCTGCCCTGGATGCTGTCCGCCCGCAGCGCGGACGCCGTCGCCACCCAGGCGGCGCGACTGCTCACCCACCTCGCGGAGCGGCCGGACGCCGACCCGCTGGACATCGGCTACTCCCTGGCGACCGCGCGGACCCCGGGCGAACACCGCGCGGTGGTCCTCGGCGCCGACCGCGAGGAACTGCTGCGCGCGCTCACCGACCTCGCCGAGGGGAACCCGGGCGACCGAGTGGTGCGCGGGCGGGCCCGCACCGCCTCCAGGGCCGGCGGCTCGGGACGCCCGTCCGGCGGCAGGCTCGCGGTGCTCTTCTCCGGACCCGGCGCCCAGCGGGTCGGGACGGGCCGCGGACTCTACGAGGCGTTCCCGGTGTTCGCCGACGCCTTCGACCAGGTCTGCGCGCGGTACGACCGTCACCTCGACCGCCCGCTGCGCGAGGTGCTGTTCGCGGAGGAGGGCAGCGTCGCCGCCCTCCAGCTGGAGCAGACGGCGTTCAGCCAGGCGGCAGTCTTCGCCGTGGAGGTCGCGCTGTTCCGGCTCCTGGAGTCCTGGGGGGTGCGTCCGGACTACGTGGTGGGCCACTCCGCGGGCGAGCTGGCCGCCCAGCACGTGGCGGAGGTCCTCTCCCTCAAGGAGGCCGTCAAGCTGGCCGCCTCCCGGGGCGAACTCCTCCAGGAACTGCCGTCCGGCGGTGCCATGGCCGCGCTGGAGGCCACCGTCGAGGAAGTCACCCCGCTGCTCACCGGCGCGGTGGCGCTGGCGGCGGTGAACGGCCCCCGCTCCGTGGTGGTCTCGGGCGAGGAGGGTGCGGTCCTGGAGGTCGTCGACCACTTCACGCAGCAGGGGCGCGCCACCCAGCGGCTCGCCGGCCGCCAGGCGCTGCACTCCCCGCTGATGGAGGAGCTGGTCGAAGACCTGCTGGACACCGCCGAGGACCTGTCGTTCGAGGCGCCCGCGATCCCGGTGGTCTCCACCGTCACCGGAACCGTCGCGACGGCCGAGGAGCTGGAGGAGCCGGAGTACTGGGGCGACCACCTCGTCGGCACCGTCCGGTTCCGGGACGCCGTCGCCGCTCTCCGCGCGGAGGGCGTCACCCGGTTCCTCGACATCGGACCGGACGGCGAGCTGGCGGCCTTCGTCGCGCAGTGCCTCGCGGAGGACGGGGAGGCGGAAGTGCCGGATGCCCTGGTCCTTCCGACGCTGCGCCAGGACCGGCCCGAGGTCGCGGCGCTGCTCGGTACGGTCGGAGCCCTGGCCGCCAACGGGGCGGGAGTCGACTGGCCGAAACTCTTCGACGGCAGGCAGGCCCGCCGGGTCGCGCTGCCGCCGTACGCCTTCCACCGCGAGCGCTTCTGGGTCGACGTGGACGCCCTCGCCGCCGAGCAGGCCGCCGACGCGGCCGGATCCGGACGCAGCAACCCCGGTGGGTCCGGGGCACCGGAGGAGGGCGAGCTCGGACGGCGCCTCGTGGGCCTCGGCACCGACGAGCAGGAGAAGCTGCTCCTCGACGCCGTGCTGGAACACTCGGCGCTGCTGCTCGGCTACGCCGACACCTCCGAGATCGACCCCGACCGGCACTTCCTGGAGGCCGGCTTCAACTCCCTGGCAGCCATCGAACTGCGCACCGCGCTGGGCGCGGCGACCGGGCTGCACCTCGATCCGGCAGCGGCCCTCGACCACGGCACCCCGGCAGAACTCGCCGTCCACCTCCGGGACCGGTTCGCCGACGCCGTCACCGACGGGGCGTCGGCAGCCTCCCGGGAGCGCGGGGCAGTGGGTACCGACACCGTCAAGGCTCTCTTCGGGGAGGCGGTGAGCACCGGTCGCCTGGACGAGGGGCTGGACCTGCTGTCTGCCGTCGCCCGGCTCCGGCCCGCCTTCGACTCCGTCGCCGACCTCGGCCGACCGCTGGAACCGGTGACGCTGGCCGCCGCGCCCGACACGGCCGGGACGGACGCCCCGCCGCAGCTGATCTGTGTCACCAGTCCGATGGCCACGGCCAGCGCGTACCACTACGCCCGCCTCGCCGCGCACTTCCGCGGCCGGCGGCAGGTCACCGGTCTCACCGTGCCGGGGTTCGTCGAGGGCGAACCCCTGCCGAGCAACGCCGCGGTACTGATGGAACTGATCGTGGAGGCCGTGCGACGAGCGGCCGGGGACCGGCCGTTCGTTCTCCTCGGCCACTCCTCGGGCGGGCTGCTGGCCCCTGCCGCGGCGGGTCTGCTGGAGCGGCGTGGGGTACGTCCGGCCGGGGTGGTGCTGCTGGACACCTATCCCGCCGCGGAATCGTCCGCCACGGGTGATCCCGACGCCCCGGCCGGCGGCGACGCGGCGACCGGCGTTCTCGCCGGTCTGGCGGCGGCCATGCTGGAGCGGGAGTCCGCCCACACGCCGCTGGACGGCACGCGGCTGTCAGCGATGGCCCGCTACATCGAGCTGCTGCCCGAGCTGCCGGTCGGCCCCCTGTCCCCGCCCACCCTCCTCGTCCAGCCGCACGAGCTGTTCGGCCTGGCCGGCGGCGGCGAGGACGGGGCCGAGGGCGGCGACTGGCGGGCCGACTGGCCGCTGGAGCACACCAAGCGGACCGTCCCGGGCGACCACTTCAGCATGGTCGCCGACCACGCTCCCGGTACGGCCGAGGCCGTCGAGTCCTGGCTCGACCGCCTCGCCTGACGGCACCTCCGCCCCTCTCCCGGGGCACCCCACCCCGACCTCCTCGCACCGAACGCAGACAGGAGCACCGACGATGTACGAGAACGAAGACGCCGAGATATACGACCTGATCCACGAAGGCCGCGGCAAGGACTACCCGGGCGAGTCGGAGCTGGTGGAGCAGCAGATCCGCGCCCGCCGGCCGGACGCCTCCTCCCTGCTGGACGTCGCGTGCGGTACCGGCGCGCACCTCCAGTACTTCGTCAAGACCTTCCAGCACGTGGAAGGCACCGACATCTCCGCCGACATGCTGGAGGGTGCCGCCCGGAGACTGCCCGGAGTGCGCTTCAGCGAGGGCGACATGAGCGACTTCGACCTCGGCCGGACCTTCGACGCGGTCACCTGCCTGTTCGCGTCCATCGGGCACCTGTCGTCGGTGGAGCAGTTGAACTCGGCCGTCGCCGCCTTCGGCCGTCACACCAACCCCGGAGGGGTCGTGGTCGTGGACCCCTGGTGGTTCCCCGACACCTTTCTCCCCGGCCACGTCGTGGCCGACGTGATCAAGGGCGAGGCGGACGGCGAGGAGAAGACCGTGGTGCGGATGTCGCACACCTCGGTCGAGGACGGCGCCACCCGCATGAACGTCCACTACCTCGTGGCCGACAGCCCCTCCGGCATCCGGCACTTCGCGAAGTCCGCCCGCATCATGCTGTTCCACCGCGAGGAGTACGAGACGGCCTTCACCCTGGCCGGGCTCACCCCCACCTTCGTCCCCGGCGGACCGGCCGGGCGCGGCCTGTTCGTAGGGGTCCGTGACTGACGGCGGCGGGGCCGGACGCACCACCCGCGTCCGCCCCCGCGGCACCCTCGACTTCCGCGGGTTCCGGACGTGGTACCGGATGACGGGGCGCCCGGACCCCGACGGCCCGCCGCCGGTGGTCGTGCTGCACGGCGGCCCCGGGAGCACCCACGACTACCTGCGCGTCCTCGCGGAGCTGTCCGGCCACGGGCACCCGGTGGTGCACTACGACCAGCTCGGCAACGGCGGCTCCACCCACCTGCCCGACCGCGGGCCGGAGTTCTGGACCGTGCAGCTCTTCCTCGACGAGCTGGACAACCTGCTCCGGGGGCTGGGAATCGCCGACCGCTACGTCCTCTTCGGACACTCCTGGGGCGGGCTGCTGGCCGTCGCGCACGCCGCCGGCAGACCCGCTGGGCTGCGCGGGCTTGTCGTCGCCAACTCCCCGGCGTCCTACCCGACCTGGCTGCGCGAGGCGGCACGGCTGCGGGCGGAGCTCCCGCCCGGGGTCGACGACACCCTGCGCCGCCACGAGGCGGACGGCACCACCGGAAGCGACGCCTACCAGGAGGCGATGCGGGTGTTCTACGCCCGCCACGTCTGCCGCCTGGACCCCTGGCCGCGCGACTACCTCGCGTCGTTCATGGAGATGTCCGACGACCCGACCGTCTACTACGCCATGAACGGCCCGAGCGAGTTCCACGTCATCGGCAGTCTCAGGGACTGGTCCGTGGAGGAGCTGCTGCCCGCCGTCGACACCCCCACCCTGGTGCTCTCCGGCCGGCACGACGAGGCCACCCCCGAGTGCGTCCGGCCGTTCGCCGAGCTGATCCCCGGGGCCCGCTGGGAGGTCTTCGAGGACTCCAGCCACCTCCCGCACCTGGAGGAACCGGACCGGTTCCTCCAGGTCCTCGCCGGCTTCCTCGGCGAACTGGGGCCCTGGCCGGGCCACTCCAGTGGCCAGTAGGGGTAGGAGCGGCACGCCGCCCCGAGCAGGGTGGACCGGCAGCACCCGGTCCGCCCGCCGGGCGGACGAGACGAAGGGACGGCGCACGCCATGACCGAACCCGCTCCGGACGCCACCGCCGTCGTCTTCCCCGGCATGGGGCCCCACCAGTACTCCGACGTCGCCCGCTTCATGCTGGTCGACCGGCACGCCCGGGAACTGTGCCGGACGGCCGACGACGTCCTGGGGTACCGGCTGACCGACCGCTACCGGGACAGCGACGACCCCTACAGCGAGTACGCCCAGGTGGCGTTCCTCGTCAACTGCCTGGCGCTGGCCAGGCTCGCCGAGGAGCAGCACGGCGTCGACCCGATCGCCTGCACCGGCGCCAGCTTCGGTGAGAAGACCGTGGCGGCCTACACCGGAGCCCTGACGGTGGCCGACGCCATCGACATGACCGCGAGGACCGCGCGGTGTGTGGCCGAGTACTTCCGCACCGCCCACCAGGACGTGGTCACCCACTCGTTCCTCCGCACCCCGAAGGCGCGGCTGGCCGAGCTGCTCGCGGAGCTGGACGGGCGTGGCGAGTGGTACGAGGTCTCCTGCGAGCTGGACGAGGACTTCCACATGGTGTCGCTGCGGGAGCCGGCGGTGGCCGAGTTCTCCCGGGCGATCCGGGCCGGCTCCGGCATGTCCCTCTACACCATGCGCCCGCCGATGCACGCCGCCGCCTTCGCCGGCCTGCGGGAGCGGATCGAGGAGGAGGTGATCGGGGGGTTGGAGTTCGCCGACCCCCGGGTGCCGGTGGTCTCCGACCAGGACGGTTCACCGCTGACCGGCGGGGAGGAGATCCGGACGCTGCTGCTGGACGGGTTCGTGCGGGCGCTGCGCTGGCCCTCCGCCGTGGACGGCCTCGCCGCGCTCGGCGTCGGAAAGGTGTGCGTCGCCGGACCGGACAGCCTCTTCGGTCGGGTCGGGACCACCACCCGGCGCTTCGAGGTGCTGGCGATGACGCCTCAGGCGGCGCTGCGGCCCCGGGCCGCAGCCAGGGTACCGGCCGGCTGAGAGCATGGTGGAGACCCCACCCCGGGCCCGCGACGCCGGCCACGGCCACCTGCTGCGTTGTCAGGAACGCCCGCATGCAACCCGGTACGAGGGCGTTCCGCCACCGTGCGGCTGACCGCACCCGATGCCGCGAGCTGGTCCGACGCGGGGTCTCAAACACGCTCAGAGGCCGGCACAGTGCCCCGGCCGCCCGGAGCTACGCGGTCACCCGCGCCGCGGAGAGCTTCTCCCACAGGACGCCGGGGGAGGCGAAGGATTCCAGGCTCAGCGCGTCCTCGGGGAAGGTCACGGAATACTCGCTCTCCAGCACCCCGAGCAGTTCGACGGTGCCCAGCGAGTCCAGCCCGGCGTCGCGCAGCCCGGTGTCCGGCCGGAGCGGCTCTTCCGGGGAAAGGAACGGCAGATATCTCCGGAGTATTTCCTCGAACTTCGAGTCCCACATGGTGAGTCCCATCCTTTGATTCCAAAAATGTCCGCGAGTCGACGATAACAGCATCCCGAGGACTACCGCACGGGGCTCCGGGCACCGAATTACCCCTCAATCCAGGAGACGTGATGGCCGGCAGATCCGAGCAGTGGGAAAAGACGACGCTGCCCGCGCTGTTCCTGCGCGGACTCGCCCACGGCGCCGACCGGGAAGCGCTGCGGGTGGGTGGTGCGGGCGTCAGCTACGGGCAGCTGCACCGTCAGGCCCTGGAGTGGGCGGGTGCGCTGCGACGGGCAGCCCCCGGCAGACCGGTAGGGGTGCTGGCCACCGGCGGGGTCACCGCGTACGCCGGCGTCCTCGCCGCGCTGTACAGCGGGTCGGCCGTGGTACCGGTCCACCCGTCGTTCCCGCCCGACCACGTCCGGCGCATGCTGGGAGCGGCGTCGGTCGGGACGGTGATCGCCGACGCCGCCGGCACCGCGGCGCTCGCCGCCCTGGCCCGCCCGTCCGAGCGGGCGGCGGACCGGCCCGCCGTCCTGGCCCCCGACCCGCAGGGCACCCCGCCGCCGGGCTGGCCCCGCCTGGAGTCCGATCCGGAACGGGCGGCCGTAGGGCCGCACCCGCTGACCGAGGAGGACACCGCCTACCTGCTGTTCACCTCGGGCTCGACCGGCACCCCCAAGGGCGTGCGGATCAGCCACGCCAACGCCGCCGCCTACTTCCGCGTCCTGGACGGCCGCTACGACTTCCGGCCCGACGACACCTTCTCGCAGACCTTCGACCTGAACTTCGACTGCGCGATGTTCGACCTGTTCTGCGCCTGGGGGAGCGGCGCCCGGGTGGTGCACGTCCCGGCCGGCGCCTACCCCAACCTGCCGCGCTTCCTCGCCGCTGAGAACGTCACCGTCTGGTTCTCCGCACCCAGCACCATCGGCCTGGTGCGCCGCACCTGCGGTCTGGCTCCCGGCTCCCTCCCCACGCTGCGCTGGAGCTTCTTCGCCGGTGAGGCGCTGCGCAACCAGGACGCCGCCGACTGGCAGCGGGCCGCCGACAACTCCGCGGTGGAGAACCTCTACGGGCCGACCGAACTGACCGTGACCATCGCCGCCCACCGTTTCGACGCCGGGGCCGATCCCGGGAACGGCGGCAACGGCGGCGTACCCATCGGCACCGTCCACCCCGGCCACCGGCAGCTGCTGCTGCGGGACGACGGCACCACCGTCATCCCCGGAGAGGAGGGCGCATCCGGCGAGGGCAGCGACCCCGGCGAGGACGCCGAGGGGGAGCTGTGCGTCAGCGGCCCCCAGCTGACCCCCGGCTACCTGGACCCGACGCACGGCGAGGGCCGCTTCCTGGAGGTGGACGGGGCGCGCTACTACCGCACCGGCGACCGGGTGCGCCGGGCCGCGGGAGGCGAACTCCTCTACCTCGGACGGCGCGACAACCAGGTCCAGATCCAAGGGCGCCGGGTGGAGCTCGCCGAGATCGACCACGCCCTGTCCGGCTGCTCCACGGTGGCCGAGGCCGTCACCCTGGCGGTCCACGGCGACGCCGGTACCGACCTGGTGGTCTTCTACACCGGCACCCCCGTGCCGCCCGGTGCGCTGGCTCGGGAACTGCGCGAGGCCCTACCGCCCGGAGTTCTCCCGAAGCACTACCAGCACCTCGACCGACTGCCCCTGAACTCCAACCGCAAGGTGGACCGCAAGGTCCTCTCCGAAACTGCCCGTTCCCTCGTGGTCGGGCGCCGACAGGACGGTTTCCCCCTTGCCCGCTAGGGGGCTCTAGGGGCGGTATCTGGGGTGCCGCCGCGGATAGTCTCCCCGGAGTGTGCCGGGCCTCCGGAAATTCCTTCCCGTGTCGGAATGCCCCGCACCCCCGCGGATGTCGGCGGCTTCGGTGTCCACGGGTGCACGGGGAGGCCGCGCCGCAAGGTGAGGGAATTACCGCGAGCTCGAATTCCGCAGCCCGAATCCGCATACCGGGAGGTCAATCGTGCGCGATGGGGACAGTCGTCGATCCCTCACCGGGACGCTGCCGGGCACACCCAGCGCGCCACCGGCCGGTGGCCGACTGGTGCACGACCTTCTCGACGACGCGGTCGACGAGACCCCCGACGGCTGCGCCCTGCGGGACGCCGCCGGGACCTGGAACTACCGCCGCCTGGCCCGGTACAGCCGAGCCGCGGAACGCTGGCTGCGCGAGCGGGGAGTGGAGCGTGGCGACCGCGTGGTCGTCCAGCTCCCCACCACCCGGGAGCTGGTGGCGCTGTTCTTCGGGGCGAGCCGCCGCGGCGCGGTCTTCGTGCCGCTCAACCCGGCGATGAAGGAGTTCCACCTCCGTTCGGTGCTGGAGAACGCCGGCCCCCAGCTGGTCGTCACCGCCGACGACGCCACCGCACGGCTGGGTCCGCTGACCCCCGCCCCGGTGGTCGGCCTCGACACCGCCTGGGCCGGGATCACCGGGCACGACGACGACGGCGACTCCCGGGGCGGGCCCGAGCCGTCGGCCGACCCCGCCGCGGACACCGCGCCGGACGATGCCCCCCTCACCTCCGAGGACATCGCGGTCCTGATCTACACCTCCGGCAGCACGGCCGCGCCCAAGGCGGTCATCGGTCCGCACGCCCAGGTCACCTTCGCCTCGGCCGCGATCCAGGCCGAACTCGACTACCGCCCCGGCGACGTGGTCTTCTGCCGCTTCCCGATGTCCTGGGACTACGGCCTGTACAAGGTGCTGCTGTCCTGCCTGGGCCGCTCCGAACTGGTGCTGGCGGACGCCGAGTCCGACCTGCGGCTCGTGCAGCGGATGCGGGAGGTCGGTGCCACCGTCGTGCCGATCGTGCCCTCGCTGGCGACCATGATCGCCACCTTGGCCCGCCGTGAGACCGGCGAGCCGGCACCTGTGCGGATGTTCACCAACACCGGTGCCGCCCTGCCGCAGGCCACCATCGACGCGCTCCGTGAGGCCTTCCCCGGCGCCCGCATCGTCCGCCAGTTCGGTCAGACCGAGTGCAAGCGGATCGCCGTGATGCCGCCGGACGAGGAGTTCGCGCGCCCGGGTGCGGTCGGCCGCCCGCTGCCCGGGACCCGGGTGGACATCCTCGACCCGGACGGGCAGCCGGTGCCCACCGGGCGTACGGGGGAGATCACCGTCACCGGACCCCACGTGATGCCCGGCTACTGGCGTGCCCCCGAACTCACCGCACGCACCTTCCGGACCGACGCCGCGGCCGGCGGACTCCGCCTGCACACCGGCGACTACGGGCGACTGGACGAGGACGGCTACCTGTACTTCGACGGCCGCCGCGACGACATGTTCAAGCGCAAGGGCATCCGGATGAGCACCCTGGAGATCGAGGCCGCCGCCCTGGACATCCCCGGTGTCCGCGCCGCCGCCGCGGTGCCCCCGGCGGGGGACCGCGACCTCACCCTCTGCGTGGAGACCGACCTCGCCCCGGCCGCCGTGCTGCGCGAACTGTCGCGCCGCCTGGAACCCGCCAAGGTGCCTGCGCACTGCCGGGTGGTCGACGTGATGCCCCTGACACAGCACGGCAAGAACGCCCGCAGAGAGCTGGCCGCGATGCTTGACGGGAGCCCCCGATGACCCTCCAGCAGCCTGAGCCGACCCAGGCCCGGCGGACCACCCGGGACCGCAACGCCGACCTCGCCGAGCGCTTCGGCACGCCGCTCTACGTCTACGACCTGGACCGGGTCGCTGCCGCCCGCCGCGCCCTGTTCGACGCGCTGCCCGAGGAGTTCGACCTCTTCTACGCGCTGAAGGCCAACCCGCACCCCGACGTGGCCCGCGCCCTGCGGGAGGGACCCGGCCGCGCCTGCCGCGCCGAGATCAGTTCCACAGGAGAGCTCCGCGCCGCCCTCACCGCCGGCTACCGGGCCGACGAGTGCCTCTACACCGGCCCCGGCAAGACCGCCGCAGAACTGCACGAGGCCATCGGCCTCGGGGTGCGGATGTTCTCCGTCGAGTCCGCGGGGGACCTCCGGCACATCGGTGCCGCCGCCACCGCCCACGACACCGTCGCCCGGTGCCTGCTGCGCGTCAACAGCCCCTCCGCCAGCGCCACCACCGGCGCGCGGATGACCGGCACCCCCTCCCAGTTCGGTATCGACGCCGAGACTCTGCCCGAGCTGATGCCGGAACTCAGCAGCGTGCCGGGCACGCGCCTCGTCGGCGCGCACTTCTTCCCGCTGAGCAACGCCAGTGACGAGGCCGCCCTCACCGCCGAGTTCGAGCACACCCTCGCCCTCGCCGCCGAACTGCGCGACACCGTCGGCCTGCCCCTGGAGTTCCTGGACATCGGGGGCGGCTTCTCCGTGCCCTACGGCGTCCCCGGGGAGCGCGCCGTCTACGACAAGCTGCGCACCTCCCTGGAAGCGGCGTTGGACCTGCACCTCCCGGAGTGGCGGGCCGGCAGCCCCCGACTCGCCTGCGAGTCCGGCCGCTATCTGGTCGGCGACAGCGGACAGCTGCTCTGCGGTGTCGTCAACACCAAGGTCAGCCGCGGTCGGACCTTCGTCATCCTCGACGGCGGCATCAACGTCTTCGGCGGCATGTCCGGCCTCGGCCGCCTGCTGCCGGTCTCCGTGGAGCTCGACGGCGGGACCGCCGACGAACGCGGCAGCCTGGTGGGCCCCCTGTGCACCCCCGGCGACCTCCTCGGTCGGGAGATCCCGCTGCCGTCGCTGGCAGAGGGCGACCTGGTCACGGTCCCCAACGCCGGCGCCTACGGCCCGTCCGCCAGCCTGCTGTCCTTCCTCGGTCGCCCCTCGCCGCGCGAGGTGGCCCTCCGCGACGACGAGGTCGTCTCCGTCTCCCGGCTGGAGCACGGGCGCGTCATGGAGAGCGACACCGAATGAGGGGCGTGACCACCGAGACCCCGCCCGGCGCACTGCCCGAGCGGACGAAGCCGCTGGTCCTCATCAGCACCGTCGCCTCCGACGCACACACCTGGAACCTCGTGTTCCTCCAGCTCCTGGTGGAGGAGCTCGGGCACCCGGTGGTCAACCTCGGCCCCTGCGTCCCCGAGGAACTGCTGGCGCAGGCGTGCCGCGAGCACCGCCCCGACCTGCTGGTCATGTCCTCCGTCAACGGGCACGGCTTCCGTGACGGACTGTCCGCCATCCGGCACCTGCGCGCACAGCCCGACCTCGACCCCTTCCCGGCCGCGATCGGCGGCAAGCTCTCCACCAGCGACAGCGACGACCCCGAGCGGGTCCGCGAACTCGTCGAGGCCGGCTTCGACGCCGTCTTCATGGACGGGTCGGCCGCCGTCAGCACCTTCCGCCGGTTCCTCGCCTCCGTCGAGCGGCCCACCGGTGTCCACCCGCCGCAGCACCGGCAGTGGACCGTCCCCCTGTCGGGGAAGGCCGCGCCGTGACGTCGGCCCCCGCCCTCGTCGGTGCCCCGGCCGCCCCCGCGGCGCGCCCGCCGGAGGCCGGTTTCGCCGCGTTCGTACGCCGGGCCCGCGCCCGCGGCGAGCTGGTCGTCCAACCCCGCATGGGCTTCGGCTCGCCCGCGTTGATGCGCGCCGGGCTGCGCGCCACCCGCGACGCCGAGGCCACCACCGTCGGCACCCTGACCCTCGACAGCTACACCCGCGTCGGGGACCTCGCCGCCGCACGCGGCGCCGCCGCCGACGGCAGCGACCTCAACGGCTACCCGCTGGTCACCGCCGCGGCCCACGACACCCGCTGGATGCTCGGCGGGCTCGCCGGGCCGGATTTCCCCGTGCAGGTCAGGCACGGGTCTGCCGTTCCGCAGGACATCTTCCGCGCGCTCGTCCGCGCCGGGCTCGACGCCACCGAGGGCGGGCCCGTCTCCTACTGCCTGCCCTACGGTCGAGTCCCGCTCTCCACCTCGCTCAGCAACTGGACGGACTCCTGTCTGATCCTCGCGCCGCTGCGCGAACAGGGGCGCGAACCCCACCTGGAGACCTTCGGCGGCTGCATGCTCGGCCAGCTCTGCCCGCCCAGCCAGCTGGTCGCGATCAGCGTGCTGGAGGCGCTGTTCTTCACCCGGCTGGGGGTCCGCAGCGTCTCGGCCAGCTACGCCCAGCAGACCAGCCCGGAGCAGGACCGCGAGGCGGTGGCCGCCCTGCGGCGGCTGTGCACCGAACTACTGCCGCGCGACTCCGTCGACTGGCACATCGTCATCTACGCCTACATGGGCGTCTTCCCCGGCACCGTCGGCGGCGCCCGCGCGCTGCTGCGCAGCGCCGCCGAACTGGCCACCCTGACCGGTGCGGAACGCCTCATCGTCAAGACCGTGGTGGAGTCCCGGCGCATCCCCACGATCGCCGAGAACGCCGACGCACTGGAACTGGCCGCCCGCAGCGCGGAGAACGTGCGCGGCGCGGCGAAGGCCCTCGGCGCCCGGGTGGACGACGCGCCGACCGCCGCGCCCGCCACCGACGCCGACAGCCAGGTCTACCAGGAGGCCGCCGCCCTGGTCGAGGCCGTCCTCAACCTCGACGCCGACCTCGGCCGCGCCCTCGCCCACGCCTTCCGCTGCGGCTACCTCGACATCCCCTACTGCCTGCACCCCGACAACGCCGGCCGCGCCCGCAGCTACCTCGACACGGCGGGACGGCTGCAGTGGGCGGAGCTCGGCTCGCTGCCGCTGCGGCATCTGGTCCGTGCCCGCAGCGCCGCACCCGTCACCTCCGGCGAGCTCCTCACCGCGCTCGGATACGTGCAGCGAACCTTCGACAGCATGGCCGACGACGACCCGGCCGGCGGGTCCCACGACGCGACCGCCCAGGGAGAACCCCGATGAACCAGACACGCCCCTACCCGTTCGACATGACCCGCACCGACGTGTCCGGCCTGTACAGCACCCTGCGTGAGAAGGAGCCGATCAGCCGGGTCCAGCTGCCCTACGGGGAGCCCGCCTGGCTCGCGGTGCGCCACGACGACGTCAAGACCGTCCTCAGCGATCCCCGATTCAGCCGCGAGCTGGCCCAGGGACTGGACCAGCCCCGGCTGCGGTCGGAGAACATCGACGACGGCATCATGGGCATGGACCCGCCCGACCACACCCGGCTGCGACGGCTGGTCGGCAAGGCGTTCACCGCCCGACGCGTCGAGCGGATGCGGGAAGGGGTCCAGCACCGCGCCGACGCCCTCGTCGATGCCATGACCACCAAGGGCTCCGCCGACCTGGTGGAGGAGTTCGCCCGACCGCTGCCGGTGTCGGTGATCTGCGAACTCCTCGGCGTGCCCTTCGAGGACCACGTGATCTTCCGCCGCTGGACCGAGTCCGTGACCAACGAGGAATCGGCCATCTCCAACGTCCTCGCCAGGATCGGCCCGGAGATGAACGCCTACATGGGCGAGCTGGTCGAGCAGCGCCGCCGCGAACCCACCGACGACCTGCTCGGCGCCCTCGTCCGGGCACGCGACGAGGGCGACCGGCTCACCGAGGACGAACTGATCGCCATCTCCGGGCCGGGACTGCTGGCCGGCGGCGCCGAGACCGTCTCCTCCGGCATACCCAGTTTCGTCTACACCCTGCTCACCCAGCCGGAGCTGCTCGCCCAGTTGAAGGGGCAGCCGGAGCTGATCCCCCGGGCGGTGGAGGAACTGCTGCGCTACGTGCCGATCAACACCTCCGCCATGTTCGCCCGGTACTCCCTGGAGGACGTCGAGCTCAGCGGCGTCACGGTCCGCGCCGGGGAGCCGGTGCTGCCCGCCATCCACGCCGCGAACCGCGACCCGGAGGTGTTCGCCGACCCGGAGCGGATCGACCTGACCCGGGAGAAGAACCCGCACGTGACGTTCGGGCACGGCCCGCACCACTGCATCGGCGCGCAGCTGGCCCGGCTGGAGCTCCAGGTGGCGATGAAGACACTGCTGGAACGCCTCCCCGGGCTGCGTCTCGCCGAGGGCGAGGCCGGAGTGGAGTGGACGTTCGGCGTCATCGTCCGCGGCCCCTCCCGGCTTCCGGTCACCTGGTGAGGACCAGGCACCCATGTCCCCTGCTGTGACCAGCTCTTGGTCAACGGCCGCGTCTGTTTGAAGCGTGACGATCTGTGGAGCAGCGATGAGTGAGTCGGTAAGCGCCAACCCCGGACCCGAGCACCCGTGGGCCGGGCTGACCGCGGCGGAGCGGGAACACCTCCTGCTCGACCTGGTGCACCGGCACACCGTCGCCGCGCTGCGCCAGGTCACCGGGGTAGAGCCGGACGCCGAGGACGGCGCCGTGTCCTTCCGGGACCTCGGGTTCGACTCGCTCGCCGCGGTCGACCTCCAGGAGCGGCTCACCGCCGACACCGGCCTGCCGCTGCCCCCGACCGTCGCCTTCGACCACCCCTCGCAGCAGGCCCTCGCCGGCCACCTCGCGACCCTGCTCGCCGGCGACGGCCCGCTGACCGGCACGCGGGCGCCGCTGCTCCCCGCCGGTGAGACCGGCGACGCCGACGACCCGGTGGCCGTCGTCGGGATCGGCTGCCGCTACCCCGGCGGTGTCACCTCCCCGGACGAACTCTGGCGGCTGGTGGCCGGCGGTGTGCACGCCACCGGGGAGTTCCCCACCGACCGCGGCTGGGACCTCGGCCGTCTGTACGACCCGGACCCCGACAACCCCGGTACCAGCTACGCCCGGACCGGGGGATTCCTGTACGACGCGGCCGAGTTCGACGCCTCCTTCTTCGGCATCAGCCCACGCGAGGCGTCCGCCATGGACCCGCAGCAGCGCGTTGTCCTGGAGACCGCCTGGGAGGCGCTGGAACGCGCCGGCATCGACCCGGCGTCGCTCCGCGGCAGCCTCGCCGGGGTGTACATCGGTGCCGAGGCCCAGGAGTACGGGCCCCGACTGCACGAGGCGCCCGCCGGGCTCGACGGCTACCTCCTGACCGGCGTCGCACCCAGCGCGGTCTCCGGCCGTGTGGCGTACGTGCTGGGCACCGAGGGCCCCACCCTCACCGTCGACACCGCCTGCTCCGGATCGCTCGTCGCGCTGCACCTCGCCGCCCGCGCCGTCCAGCGCGGTGACTGCACCATGGCGATCGCGGGCGGCGTGGCGGTGATGGCCGGACCGGGCGTCTTCACCTCCTTCAGCCGACAGCGCGGACTCGCCCCCGACGGCCGCTGCAAGGCGTTCGCCGCCGCCGCCGACGGCACCGGCTTCGCCGAGGGCGCCGGCATCCTCGTCCTGGAGCGGCTCTCCGAGGCCCGCCGCCAGGGGCACCGGGTCCTCGGCCTGATCCGCGGTTCGGCCATCAACTCCGACGGCGCCTCCAACGGGCTCACCGCTCCCAACGGCCTCTCCCAGCAGCGCGTCATCGAGCAGGCCCTCGCCGACGCCGGTGTCACCCCCGACCAGGTCGACGCGGTCGAGGCCCACGGCACCGGCACCACCCTGGGCGACCCGATCGAGGCCGGCGCGCTGCTCGCCACCTACGGACAGGGACGTCCCGAGGAACGCCCGCTGTGGCTCGGTTCGGTGAAGTCCAACCTCGGCCACACTCAGGCCGCCGCCGGCGTCGCGGGCGTCATCAAGATGCTGATGGCGATGCGCCACCGCGAACTGCCCGCCACCCTCCACGTGGACGAGCCCAGTCCGCACGTCGACTGGTCGTCCGGCCAGGTGTCGCTGCTGCTCAGCTCCCGCAGCTGGCCGGAGCGGGAGGACCGGCCGCGACGCGCCGGGGTGTCCTCGTTCGGCGTCAGCGGCACCAACGCCCACCTGATCGTGGAGGAGCCGCCGGTCGACACCGCCGGGCTCTCCGCCCCGGTCGCGACGACCGCCCCCGCCGCGGACACGGCGGCAGCCCCGGACCATGCCCCGGACGGGCAGCCGCGCCTGCTGCCGTGGGCGCTCTCCGCCCGCACTCCCGAGGCGCTGGCCGCCCAGGCCGGACGTCTCCAGGCGTTCCTCGGCGCCGGTGAGAACCGCGACCTGCCCCCCGCCGACATCGCAGCCGCGCTCGCCGGCCGCACCACCATGGAGCACCGCGCGGTCATCCTCGCCGGCGATCGCGACGACGCCCTGCACGGCCTGTTCGCCCTCGCCGCCGGGCAGCCCCACCCCGAGGTGTTCCGCGGCGCCGCCGTCAAGGGCAAGCTGGCCTACCTGCTCACCGGCCAGGGCGCCCAGCGCGCCGAAGCCGGACGGGAACTCTACGACGCGTACCCCGAGTTCGCCCGAGCGCTGGACGAGACCGCCGGCTACCTCGACCTCCAGCTCGAACGGCCGCTGCGGGAGGTGCTGTTCGCCCCGGCCGGCACCCCCGGGGCCCGGCTTCTGGACCGCACCGCCTACGCCCAGCCCGCACTGTTCGCCCTCGAAGTCGCCCTCTTCCGGCTGCTGGAGAGCTGGGGACTCGTCCCGGACTACCTCCTCGGCCACTCCGTCGGCGAGATCACCGCCGCCCACCTTGCCGGTGTGTTCAGCCTGGACGACGCCTGCACCCTGATCGCCGCACGCGGCCGACTCATGGACGAACTGCCCCCCGGCGGAGCCATGCTGTCGGTCCGCGCCACCGAACAGGACATGCGCGCCCTGCTCGGCGAACTCGACCCGGCCGGGAACCGGCTGAGCATCGCCGCGGTCAACGGCCCCGCCACGGTCGTGGTCTCCGGCGACGAGGACGCCATCGAGGAGGTCGCCGGACGCTGCGCCGCCGCCGGACACGCCACCGCACGCCTGCGGGTCTCCCACGCCTTCCACTCCGCCCGACTGGAGCCGGTGCTGGCCGACTACCGGGCGATCGCGGAACTGCTCGACTACGCACCGCCGCGCATCCCCGTCGTCTCCAACCTGACCGGTCGGACCGCCACGACCGAGGAACTGACCTCCCCCGAGTACTGGGTGCGGCACGCCCGCGAGACCGTGCAGTTCCGCGACGGCATCCGCCACCTCACCGAACGCGGCGTCCGCACCTTCCTGGAGCTGGGCCCCGACCCGGTGCTGTCCACCCTGGCCGAGGCGTGCCTCGACCCGTCGCGGCACGAGCACCCTCCCGTCGCCCTGGCCGTGCTCCGCCGGGGCCGCGGCGAGGTGCGGGAGCTGCTCACAGCCGTGGCCCGCGCCCAGGTGCGCGGCGCCCGGGTGGAGTGGAGCGCACACACCGGCATGCCCGCCGCCCGTGTCGACCTGCCCACCTACCCCTTCCAGCGGCAGCGCTACTGGCTCAGCCCCGCCGCCACCGGGCACGACGTCGTCGGCCTCGGCCAGGACCCCGTCGAACACCAGCTGCTCGGCGCCGCGGTCGCCCTCGCGGGCAGTGACGCCCTGCTGCTCACGGGCAGGATCTCCCTGGACTCCCACCCCTGGCTGGCCGACCACGTCATCGCCGGCGTACCGCTCTTCCCCGCCACGGCGTTCGTCGAACTCGCCCTGCGCGCCGGACAGCAGACGGACTGCCCGACCATCCACGACCTCACCCTGGAGCAGCCCCTGCGGCTGCAGGAGGGCGCCGGCACCGCCCTCCAGGTCGTGGTCCGCGAACCCGACCCGGCCGGACGCCGCCCCGTGGAGTTCTACGCGCGCGCCGAGGACGCCCCGCTGGACACCCCCTGGACCCGGCACGCCGCCGGGCTGCTCAGCCACGGTCCCGACACCCCGCCGCCCACCGCCGCCGACGCGGGGCTCACCGCCTGGCCGCCGCCCGACGCGGAGCCCCTGGACCTCGACGGCTTCTACGCGGACCTCGGCGACCAGGGCTACGGCTACGGGCCGGCGTTCCAGGGACTGCGGGCCGCGTGGCGCGGCGACGGCGCGATCTTCGCCGAGGTCGAGCTGCCGTCCCGCTCCGAGCGCGCCACCACTCCCTTCGCGCTGCACCCCGCGCTGCTGGACTCGGTGCTGCACATCACCGACCTGCTCGGGGAGAAGCCTCCCGCGGACGCGCCGGTGCGGCTGCCCTTCGCCTGGCGGGGCGTCACCCTGCACGCCACCGCCGCAACCGCGCTGCGGGCCCGCATCAGTACCGCCGCCGCGGGCGGGGTCTCGCTCGACCTCGCCGACGGCCACGGCCGACCCGTCGCATCCGTGACCTCCTACCAGACCCGGGCCGTCGCCGACACCCCGTTCGCCGGCAACCGGGGCGGGCTCTACCAGGTGCAGTGGCAGGTGCTGCCCGGCGACACCTCCGACGCCCCCGACACCGTGGTCGACTGGGCCGAGTTCGACACCGCCCCCGCCACCGGCACACCGTCCCGCGTGCTGCTGCGCTGCGACATCAACCGCTCCGGCGGGCGCAGCGCCCTGTACCGGGTACTGGACGCCGTGCGCACCTGGTCCACCGACGAGCGCCGCGGCGCGTCGCGCCTGGTGATCGTCACCCGAGGAGCGCTCGCCGTACGCCCCGGCGACATCCCCGCCGCCGACCCCACCCTCGCCGCCGTCCGGGGGCTGGTGCGCTCCGCCATCGCCGAACAGCCCGGACGGTTCCAACTGCTCGACGTGGACGAGGCGGTGTGGCAGCAGCCCGGCGGTCCCGCGGTGGCGCGGGCGGTCGCTTCCGACGAACCAGAGCTCGCAGTACGCGACGGCGAGGTCCTGGTGCCGCGTCTCGCCCGGACGCGCGAGGCGTCGACGACCGCCCGCGAGTGGGACCCGAACGGCACCGTCCTCGTCACCGGCGGCACGGGCGGCCTGGGCGGCCTGGTCGCCCGCCACCTGGCCGCCCGCCACGGGGTGCGCCGACTGCTGCTGGTGTCGCGCCGCGGACCGGACGCACCCGGCGCCGCCGAGCTCGCCGCGGAGGCGACCGCCGCCGGCGCCCGCGTCGATGTGCTGGCCTGCGACGTCGCCGACCGGGCCGATCTCTCCCGGGTCCTGGACCGCATCCCCGCCGCCCACCCCCTGACCGCCGTCGTCCACACCGCCGGCGTCCTCGACGACGGACTGGCCGACTCGCTGACCGCCGAGCGGTTGGACGCCGTCCTCGCTCCCAAGGCCGACGCCGCCTGGAACCTCCACGAACTCACCCGCGACCTCGACCTCGCCGGGTTCGTCCTCTTCTCCTCCGCCTCCGGGCTGCTGGACGGCGCCGGCCAGGGCAGCTACGCGGCGGCCAACGCCGCCCTCGACGCACTGGCCGCCCACCGCCACGCCATCGGTCTGCCCGCCACTTCCCTCGCGTGGGGCACCTGGGCCGGGGACCGCGGCATGGCCGCCCGCCTCGACGACGCCGCGCGACGCCGCATGGCCCGCCAGGGAATGCCCGAACTGAGCGCCGACGACAGTCTCGCGCTGCTGGACGCCGCCCTGCGCCGCCCCGAGCCCTGCCTCGTCCCCGTCGACATCGACGCCGCCACGGTCCGCGCCCGACCCGACGGGGTGCCCCACCTGCTGCGCGGCCTGGTCCGACCCGCCCCCCGCCGAGGCGTTCCCGCCGTCGCCGGGACCCCGGCCGCCACCGCCGGGCTGGAGCGGCTGCCCGCCGCCGACCGGGAGCGCGCCGCCCTCGCCCTGGTGCGCGAGCACGCCGCCACCGTCCTCGGCCACGCCGCGTCCACCGCCATCGCACCCGACCGCGCGTTCGACGCCAGTGGGTTCGACTCCCTCGCCGCCATCGAACTCCGCAACCTCCTCAACAAGGACACCGGGCTCACGCTGCCCGCCACCCTGGTCTTCGACTACCCCAACCCCCGGGCCCTCGCCGGCCACATAGCCGCCGCCCTCGCGGACACCGCCGGCGCCGCGTCCCGGACCACCGGTGACGCCACCGACCGCGCGGGCGGTCCACGCGACGGCTCCGACGACCCCATCGCGATCGTCGGCATGAGCTGCCGGTTCCCGGGCGGCATCAGCACCCCGGAGGAGTTCTGGACCCTGCTGGAGAACGGCACCGACGCCGTCTCCGGCTTCCCCACCGACCGCGGTTGGGACCTGACGACGCTCTGCGACCCGGAGCCGGGCCGCCCAGGGCGCAGCGCCGCCCACGAGGGCGGATTCCTCTACGAGGCGGCCGACTTCGACGCCGAACTCTTCGGCATCTCCCCGCGCGAGGCACTTGCCATGGACCCCCAGCAGCGGCTGCTGCTGGAGACGACCTGGGAGGCCGTCGAACGCGCCGGTATCGACCCCGCCTCGCTGCGCGGCAGCCGCACCGGTGTCTTCGCCGGGGTGATGTACCACGACTGGGGCACCCGACTCGGCGAGGTCCCCGAGGACATCGCCGGCTACCTCGGCAACGGCAGCCTCGCCAGCGTGGTCTCCGGCCGCGTCGCGTACGCCCTCGGCCTGGAGGGCCCCGCCGTCACGGTCGACACCGCGTGCTCCTCCTCGCTGGTCGCGCTGCACTGGGCGATCCAGGCCCTGCAGGCCGGCGAGTGCTCCCTGGCGCTGGCCGGCGGCGTGACCGTGATGTCCACCCCTGACACCTTCACCGACTTCACCCGACAGGGCGGCCTCTCCCCGGAAGGGCGCTGCAAGTCCTTCGGTGCCGGAGCCGACGGCGTCGGCTGGGCCGAGGGCGTCGGCGTCCTGGCGGTGGAGCGGCTCTCCGACGCCCGGCGCAACGGCCACCCGGTGCTGGCCGTGATCCGCGGCAGCGCCGTGAACCAGGACGGCGCCTCCAACGGCCTGACCGCGCCCAACGGACCCTCGCAGCAGCGCGTCATCGAACAGGCCCTCGCCAACGGCGGGCTGACCTCACGGCAGGTCGACGCGGTGGAGGGGCACGGCACGGGCACGACGCTGGGCGACCCGATCGAGGCACAGGCGCTGCTGGCGACCTACGGTCAGGGGCGTGACGCGGAACGGCCGCTGCTGTTGGGGTCGGTGAAGTCCAACCTCGGACACACCCAGGCGGCGGCCGGCGTGGCCGGCATCATCAAGATGGTTCTCGCTCTCCACCACGAGCGGCTGCCCCGCACCCTGCACGCGGGTGAACCGTCGTCGCAGGTCGACTGGACGACCGGCGCGGTCGAACTGCTCACCGAGCCCGCCGCCTGGCCCGCCGGGGAGCGCACGCGACGTGCGGGCGTCTCGTCGTTCGGCATCAGCGGCACCAACGCGCACGTGATCATCGAGCAGTCTCCCGCGTTCGAAGTCGCGGATGACGAGACGCCGGCAACTCCCGACGCGCAGCCCGCGAACCGGCATGCGCTGCTGCCGGTCCCGCTGTCCGCCGAGACCCCCGGGGCGCTCGCAGCGCAGGCTGCACGGTTGGTCGCCGCGATGACCGACGACGGCCCCTTGGCCGGAGCCGACCTCGCGTCGCTGGCCTGGTCCCAGGCCGACAGCCGAGCCGCGCTTCGGGAGCGGGCCGTCATCCCGGCGCCGGACCGCGAGACGCTGCTGCGGGAGCTGTCCGCCCTCGCCGCGGGTGAGGCCTCGCCCGGAACGCTGACCGGCACGCTCAGCGACGGCGACACGGCGTTCTTGTTTGCGGGGCAGGGGTCGCAGCGGGCGGGTATGGGTGAGGGGCTTCGTGGGGCGTTTCCGGTGTTTGCGGCGGCGTTTGATGAGGTGTGTGGGGAGCTGGATCGGTATCTGGATGCGCCGGTGCGGGAGGTGGTTGCGGGGGGTGGTGATCGGTTGAACGAGACGGTGTGGGCGCAGTCGTCGTTGTTTGCGTTTGAGGTGGCGTTGTTCCGGTTGGTGGAGTCCTGGGGGTTGGCGC
>NZ_JAAVJB010000065.1 GCF_012034385.1 Streptomyces spiramenti | reverse complement strand
CGCCGACCGCTCGCGCGGTCGGCGGGCGCCGCCGGGCGCGGTCAGCGCAGGCCGAGCACCATGCCGTCGGTGGGCGAGGCCCAGATGGCACGGGCCTCGGAGAACCCGGCGTCCCGCAGGGCGAGCGCGTGCCACTCCGCGGACTGCGCCTCGCCGTCGGAGTGGTCGCCGTCGATCGGGTTGCCGATGGTCTCGAACCGTTGCGCGACGGCCTCGGCCAGTTCAGGGGCCTCGGCAGCCCGCTGCCACCAGCCGATCCAGTCCTCGCTGCCGCCCGCCGCGGCCTTCTCGCGCCGCTCGCGGTCGAACGCGTCGACGGCCTCGTTGATGGCGGGCGTGGTGTCGTCGGGCATGTGGTCGGCGTTGACGAGGACGCCGCCGGGGCGGACCACGCCGGCCAGGGTGCGGTAGAGGTCGCGCAGCGGACCGGCCTGGAGCCAGTGCAGCGCGGTGGAGGTGAGGACGGCGTCGTACGTGGCGTGCGGGAGGAGCGCCGGCCACTCCGACGTGCGCAGGTCCCCGGCGACCCATGTCGCGCGGTGCTCGCCCTGGTGGCTGCCGCGGGCGATGGTGAGCAGTGCCGGGTCCATGTCGATGCCGGTGGTACGGGCGTCGGGGAAGCGCGCCAGGACGCGCGAGGTGATGGTGCCGGTGCCACAGGCCAGGTCGAGGACCAGCGGCGCTTCGCCGGTCAGGGCGGCCACGCTGTCGAGCATGACGCGTAGACGTTCCTCACGGTCCGGCAGGTACCACTCCTGCTGCCTGTCCCAGGTGTTCTGCCATGCCGTCCAGTCCGCCACTTCGGCTCCTTCCGATCGCCCCTGCTCGTGCCACCGTACGACACCGACCCCACCGGGGTCGGTAATAGTCAGATATCTGGTCGATCCTTACTAGTACAGTGCAGACCCCGGAGCGGCTGCGGTGAGGACACAGGTGGAACTGATCTCTTACTCCTCGTTCGCCGTGCGACTGGTGAACAGCGAGGAGCCCGAGCGGGGCTCCGACTCGCTGACCTCGGTCGACGCGGTGCGCGAACTGTTCGGCGAGAGCGCGAGGGCGGCGCGGCGGGCCAACGAGGCGGACATCGCCCGGCTGCGCGGCGTCCGCTCCCGACTGCGGGCCGTCTTCACCGCGGCCGGCGAGGGGGACGAGCGGCGCGCGGTGGACCTGCTGAACGCGCTGCTGCTGGAGTACCCGGCGAGCCCGCAGATCTCCGGCCACGACTTCCTGGACGACGAGGGCCGCCCCCGGTGGCACCTCCACCTGGCGGAGCACTCCACCAACGCCACCGCGGCCTACGCGGCGATCGCCTGCATGGGCCTCGCGGTGCGGCTCACCGACGGGGGCATCGACCGGCTCGGCGTCTGCTCCGCGACGCCGTGCCGCAACGCGTTTGTCGACACCTCCACCAACACCTCGCGGCGGTACTGCTCCGAGCGGTGCGCGACCCGCGCCAACGTGGCCGCCTACCGGGCCCGCAAGCGCCGGGAGCGCGGCGGCGCGGAGCCGCGCCCGACGGAGTGAGCCCCGGGCGCGGCACCGGGACACCGCGCCGGCCTGCTGCCACGCGGAGCGGTACGGCATGATGGGCGCGGCCCCCAGTCGCCCACCCGGAAGGCCCGCCACGTGTTCTCCTCCCGCCACTCCCTGGTGACCGCCGCGGTCGCCGTCCCCCTCTGCCTCGGCCTGCTGACCGCCTGCGGCTCCTCCGACTCGGACTCCTCGGACGACGCCGGCACCAGCACCGAGGAGGGCGCCGACGACGGCGACGGCGAGACGCCCCAGGAGACGGAGGAGGAGCCGGTCGACCCGGCCGACCTCGCCACCGAGGCGGTCATCAACACCAGCGAGGGCCCCGTCACGGTGGAACTCTTCCCCGAGGAGGCACCGCGCACGGTGGACAACTTCCTCGGCCTCGCCGACGGCTCGAAGAACTGGGACGGGCAGGAGGGCGACGCCCCGCTGTACGAGGACGTCATCTTCCACCGGGTGATCGACGGCTTCATGATCCAGGGCGGCGACCCGGAGGGCACCGGCATGGGCGGCCCCGGGTACCAGTTCGAGGACGAGTTCTCCGACGACCTCGCGTTCGACCGTCCCTACCTGCTGGCCATGGCCAACTCGGGACCGAACACCAACGGCTCGCAGTTCTTCATCACCGTCGAGCCCACCCCCCACCTCACCGGGATGCACACCATCTTCGGCGAGGTGACGGACGCCGACAGCCAGGCGGTGGTGGACGCCATCGCCGGCACGGCGACCGAGCCGGGCGACAAGCCGGTCGAGGACATCGTCATCGAGAGCATCGACTTCAACTGACCCCGTGCGGCCCTGTGCCGCTCCCCCACAGCCCCGGCGCCGGCGCGCCGGGGCTGTGCGCGCTCCGGCGACCGGGGCCCGGGACGGGCGGGGCCGTGGACGCGGGCCGACCCACCCAGTGAGCTACCAATGGTAAGTTACTGGAAGTAGCCAACCTGGGAGTCGGCATGAACGACCGCACCGCGGCGCCCCCGCGCCGACGCCTGACGAAGCAGCAACGCCGCGCCCAACTGCTGGACGCGGCCCGCGCCCTCATCCGGGACGAGGGGACCGACGAGTTCACCCTCGGCCGGCTCGCCGAACGGGCCGGGGTCACCAAGCCGCTGGTCTACGACCACTTCGGGGACCGCTCGGGGGTGCTCGCCGAGCTGTACCGCGAGTTCGAGGAGCGCCGGCGCGAGACGCTCGCCCGGGTGCTCGACGACACCGCACCCGAGCTCGCGGCGGTGGCGGGCGTCGTCGCCGCCGCGTACATCGACTGCTGCATCGCCGAGGGGCGGGAGCTCGCCGACGTCGTCGCCGCCCTCGCCGGCTCCCCGACGCTCAGCGCGGTGCGCCAAGAGGCGGAGGACGCCTACCTGGAGATGTGCCGCGCGGCGCTGGAGCCCCTCGCGGGCCCGATGGACCCCGCGGGCCTGCTCTCGATCGTCGGTGCCGGCGACGCCCTGGCCCGCGGCGCCCTCGCCGGCGAGATCGGCGCCGACCGGGCGGCGGCGGCGCTGGCGCGCGTCGTGGCGGCCGTCGCCACGGCGGACCCGGCAGGCCCCTCCGACCTGACCCACCCGACCGGACAAGAACGGACCCCACGGTGATCACACATCCGTCGACACCCGACACCGCCCTGTGGGTGCACGCGCACCCCCGCCGGGGCTCCTTCAACGACCGCCTCTTCCGCGAGGGGACGCACGCCCTCTCCTCCCGGTACCGGGTGACGACCTCCGACCTCTACACCCAGGGATTCGACCCCGTCAGCCGCGCCACCGACCTCGGCGACCTCGCCGGGACGCCCGGGAACTTCGCGGAACAGGCGGGCACGGCCTACGAGCGGGGGCAGTTGCCCGCCGAGGTCCGCGAGGAGCAGGCCAAGCTCGCCGCGGCCGAGCTCCTCGTGCTGCAGTTCCCGTTGTGGTGGTACGGCCCGCCCGCGATCCTCAAGGGCTGGTTCGACCGGGTGCTGACCAGCGGCTTCGCCTTCGGCGACATGGACGCCGAGCTGGGGGTGCCCCGCCGCTACGGCGACGGGCCGCTGGCCGGCCGCCGCGCCCTGGTCGTGGTGACCGCCGGCGAGGACGCGCGCTCCATCGGTCCTCGCGGCATCAGCGGCGACCTGGAGTCCCTGCTCTTCCCGGTCACCCACGGCGTGCTCTGGTACGTCGGCATCGACACCCTCGACCTGCACGTGGTGCACGACGCCGACACCCTGGGCGCGGCCGGGGTCGAGCGGGAGGTCGAGCGGCTGCGCGCCCGGCTGGAAGCGGTGGACACCGAGCAGCCGCGACGCTACCGGCGGCTGCGCGACGGCGACTACCAGGGCACACGCGCCCTCCGCACCGACCTGTTGCCGGGCCGCACCGACCTCGACATCCACCTGGTCGGAGGCGGCTGACGGGCCGCGCCGGTGGGAGCCGCACCCGGCCCCACCGACGCGTTCCCGCGCCGACCGTTCCGCCGGCTACTCCCCCGGCGGCTCCTCCATCACCGGACGCACCTCCACCGGGTCTCCCCCCGGCGTACCACCGGGTCCCGGGCACGCGGAGGCGAGCGCCGCGATCTCCAGCGCCCGGTCCTCCGAGGCGCAGTCCACGATCCAGTAGCCGGCGAGCGCCTCACGGCCGCCGTTCACCGGCCCGTCCGCCACCTCGCGCCTGCCGTCCCGCAGCCGGACCGTTCGGGTGGCCGACGGGCCCTCCAGCCCCTGGCCCTCCACCAGTTCGCCGCGGCTGCGCAGTTCGGCGTCGATCCCGTCCATGTGGTCGACCATCGCGCGCATGTCCCCTCGGGACCAGGAGCGTCCCCGGTCGTCCCGGCCACCGCGCATCGCGTCCCAGTCCCCCTGGGTGCCCATCAGGGCAATCATGTACTTCATGGTTCGCTCCCAGCCTCTCCGGCGCCCTGCCGGGCGCCGTGGCGACCCCTTCTGCCAACGTAGTCGCCCCCGGACCGCGGTGCAGTGCGAAGCGGGTCGGGGGCGGGGGCGCGGCGGCGGTGTGACGTGGTTCGGCCGTTCGGCCCAGGACCGGGGCCGAGCGGTTGCCGGAACCGCCGGGCCGGGGTGCGGTGGGGAGCATCCGCCCGGAGGGAGCCGTCGATGGGACAGCACGCGGCACCACGCCGCCCGCTGGTGGGAACGAGGACCGGGGCGGTGCTGCTGGGCGCGCTCTACGGTCTGGCCTGCGGGCTGCTCGACCACGGCGCCGGCGCGTCCTCGGCCCGCGCACTCACCGTGGGGGTGGTGGCGGGGGTGGTCGCCGCCGTCGTGGCGCTCGCGGTGGGTCGGCGACTGCCGGTGCTGCCGCGCGTGCCGCGGGCCGTCGTGACGGCTGCCTGCGCGGGGGCCGGCGCCGCGTTCCTGGTCGCATTGTCCGACGGCGGCAGCACCGCCAGGGCGATCTCCACCGGGGTGCTGCTCGCGGTCGCGGTGGGCGTGGCGACGCTCACCCTGTCGACGCCGCCACGCCGGCGCTGACGCCGGTGGCGGGCTGCCCGCACGCCGGGTCGGGGTGCGAAACGCCGTCGCGGCACGCTGCGGGGACCGCCTAGGGTCCCTGCCATGAGCACCCCGACGCCTGACGGGCCCGCCGGCACCGCCCCGCCCGCGGTCCCCCCACCCTCGCCCGCCGAGCCCGCCGCCCGCCTGTCGATCGCGTGCGCCGACCCGTCCCGCGTCGCCCGTTTCTGGGCCGCGCTGCTCGGCGGCGAACCGACGGCCGCGCCCGGCGGCGGTGTCGCCCTCGCCCCGCCCGGCTCGGTACCGGCCCTGCTCCTGCGGCCGGTCGGTCCCGGCGGGTCGGCCGGTGACGGCGCGGTGGTACCGGAGTTCACGGTGGACGACGTCCCCGCCACCGCCGCCCGCGCCCGGCACCTCGGTGCCACCGGCGACGCGGCGGCCGACGCCGACCGGGCCGAGCTGCGGGACCCGGAGGGCACCCGGTTCGCCCTGCTGCGCCGCGGTGGCGCTCTCCCCGCCCCGGCCGCCACCGCGACCGCCGCGGCCGTCGGCTCGATGACGCTGCTGGCCGCGGCGGTCGTCGTCCACGACACGGCCGCGGACCGGGTGGTGATGCTCCGCCGCGGACCGCGCGCCACGTTCGGGCGGGGGCTGTGGGACGTGCCGGTCGGCAAGTGCGACCCCGGCGAGGCCGTGCCGGCCGCGGCGGTCCGGGAACTGCACGAGGAGACGGGGCTGGTCGTCGACCCGGCCGATCTGCGGCTGGGGCACGTCGTGCACGGCGCGCGGGGGGCCCAGGCCCCGGGCGGCTTCCTCACCGTGGTGTTCGTGACCGAACGCTGGTCCGGGGAACTGGTCAACCGGGAGCCGGCCAAGCACTCCGAAGCGCGGTGGATGCCCACCGGGGACCTGCCCTCGGATGTGGTCTTCTCAGCCGACCGGCTCCTGGAGGCGGTGTTGAGCGGCCGTCCCGGGGTGACGGCGCGCGGCTGGTCCTGACGGCTGCGCACGGGGACGCACACCGGAACGGGCCCACCGCCGGCGGCGGTGGGCCCGTTCGGGTGCGGCTGCGGGGTCCGGCCCCGGCGCGTCAGCCCTTGACCGCGCCCGAGGTGAGGCCGGACGCCATCTTCCGCTGGACGATCATGAAGAAGATCACCACCGGCAGCGCGATCAGCACCGAGGCCGCCATCAGTGAACCGAAGTTGGTCCCCCGCTGCGTGGTCATGCTCATCAGCCACACGGGGAGCGTCCACCGTTCGTTGTCCTGCATCACCACGTACGCCAGCAGGTACTCGTTCCAGGTGTTGACCAGGGAGAACACCGAAGTGGCGGCGATCCCGGGACCGATCAGCGGGAACACCACGCGCCAGAACGCGCCCATGCGGGTGCAGCCGTCCACCATCGCCGACTCCTCCAGCTCCCTGGGGATGTTGATGATGAACCCGCGCAGCATCCACACCGCGAACGGCAGCGCCGAGACGGTGTAGACGACGATCAGCGCCCAGTACTGGTTGAGACCGCCCATCCGGTTGAGCTGGAGGTAGAGCGGGATCAGCATGGCCAGCGGCGGCAGCAGCTGCACCAGGACCAGGACGATCAGCAGCGGCTTGCGGCCGTAGAACCGGAACCGTCCGATCGCGAAGGCGGTCAGCAGCGCCAGCAGCATCGCCGCGACCACCGTGACGGTGGTGACGATGAGGCTGGTACGGACCGAGGTCCAGAAGAAGTTGCTGTTGATCGCGGACTGGAACCCCTCCAGGGTGAACGAGGAGGGCCACAGCGTCTGGTCGTAGGAGCGGATCTCCCGGCCGGGCCGGAAGGCGCTGACCAGCATCCAGTAGACGGGGAACGCCATCACCACGAAGACCAGCAGGCCGCCGAGGTTGTACCAGCGGGTCGGCTTCTTGCGGTCCGGCCGCAGGGTCTGCGTTCCGTCCGGCGTGGTGGCGGGCGCGGAGCCACCGGTCAGGCGGCGCAGGGTGGTGGCCGGGGAGCTCATTCGACCTCGCCTCGTTTCATCATCTGGCGCAGGTAGTAGACGGCGACGCCCGCGAGGAGCAGCACGGTGATCAGCGCCACGGCGGTGCCCTGGCTGAAGGACTGGCTCTGGAAGGCGAGGTTGTAGGAGTAGATGCCGAGCAGTTCGTACTGCGGCTCCACGTTGTTGCCGCGCATCAGGAAGATCTGGAGGAAGACGTTGAAGTCCCAGATCACCGACAAGGTGGTCACCAGCACGAACACCGGCTTGATGACGGGGAAGACGACGTGCCGGAACACCTGGCGGCCTCCCGCGCCGTCGAGGTGCGCGGCCTCCTCCAGCTCCTTGGGAACCTGGGTGAGCGCCGCGTAGAGGGTGACGGCGACGAAGGGCACGGCTCCCCAGACGACGACGGCCGCCACCACCGCGAAGCCCTGCCAGGTCTCCATGAACCAGTTGTGGCCGCGGAAGTCGACGCCCGGGAGCTTGCTCAGCAGGATGTTGACGATGCCGTACTCGGAGTCGGTCAGCCACCGGAAGACCGAGGTGGCCACGACGATGGGCATCGCCCACGCCGTCACCAGCGCCGCGGTGACCATGAGCCGGACCACGAGGGACATCCGCTGCATGATGAGCGCGATCAGCAGCCCGCCGCCGACGGTCAGCGTCACGCACACGACCATGAAGACGACGGTACGGGTGGCCACCGCCCAGAAGTGGGCGTCCGTGAGCACGTTGGTGAACTGCTCGAACCCGACCCAGTCCGGAGTGTCCCCGGTCCACAGATGGCGCCGGCGGTAGTCCTGGAAGGACATCACCAGGGTGCGGTAGAGCGGGTAGAAGTAGACGGCCGCGATGGCCAGCAGGCCGGGCAGCACCAGCAGATAGGGCAGCATGCCGCCGCGGTGGCCGCGGCCCTGGCCCGGCGTTCCGGCCGCCGGCGCGGCGGGGCCGTCGGGCCCGTCGGGCTCCTGGGGTTCGCCGCCGGCGGCGGGCGGCCGGTCGAGGGTGGGGACGCTCATCTGGGGCGGGTCCTTCGTGTCGTCCGTAGGGTCCGGGTCTCCCGGCGCGCGCCGGCGGGACCGCGAGGCCGCAGCTGCGGTCGCGGTGCCGCCGGCGGGCGATGGTGACGGGCGAGGGCGTCGGTCAGGCCTCGTTGTTGATCAGGTCGTCGATCGCGGCGTCGGCGGTGGCGGTGGCCTCCTCGACGGGGGTGCCGCGCAACACCTCCAGCAGCATGTTCGGCAGGACGCTCTGCTGCTCGACCGCGGACCAGCCCGGGGCGATGGGGGTGAACCAGGCGTCGGGGACGGCGTTGGCCATCGGCGCGGTGGTCGGGTTCTCCTTCAGCGGCTCCAGCTGCTTGGTGTTGTTCGGCAGCGTGTCCTTGCCGACCAGCACCTCCATGGACTCCTCCGAGGTGAACATCGCGATCCACTCGGCGGCCAGGTCCTGGACGTCGGACTTCTCGACGATGGCGAGGTCGGAACCGCCGATGAACGACGGCAGCGGCTCGCCGTTCGGGCCGGGCATCCCCGCGACCTGGATGGTGCCCTCCAGGTCGGGGTTGCCCTCGGCGCCGTGCACGACGACTCCGGCCTCCCAGCCGTTGCCGTAGATGAGGGCCGCCCGCTCCTGGGCCATGGCGAGGGCGTGGTCCTCCTCGTCCTTGGTCTGGTCGCCGCGGTTCCACTCCTTGACCAGGTCGATGTAGTGCTGGATACCGGCCTGCGCCTCGGGGGTGGAGAGGGTGCCGCTCCACTCGCCGGAGTCCTCGTCGAACTCGGCGATCTGGCCGCCGTGGCCGACCACGTAGGACATGGCCGCGTGCCAGTTGCGCCCGGCGAGGTACATCGGGGAGTAGGCCTGGCCCTCGCCGAACTCCTCGTCCAGCGCGGTCATCGCCTCCAGCAGCTCGTCCTCGGTCTGCGGGAACTCCGCGGAACCGGTGGCCGCCTCGAACATGTCGGCGTTGTACACGGCGACCCGGGAGCCCGCGTAGTAGGGGACGCAGTACATGGCGCCCTCGAACGAACAGGTGTCGACCAGCCCGCCGATCCAGGTGTCGGAGTTGTCGTACTGCTCCGGGTCGATCTCGGCGAGGACGCCGTTGAGGATGTAGGTCATGGTCTCGGTGTTGCCGAGCTCCACGACGTCGGGGAACTCGCTGCCGCCCAGGGCCGCGTCGAGCTTGGTGGTCTTGTCGCCCCACTGCTGGTACTGCACGTTGACGGTGACCCCGGGGTAGGTCTCGGCGAACTTGTCGTTGACCTCGGTGACCAGTTCGGGCCAGGTGGAGTCGGCCTCCCCCATCAGCCAGACGGTGAGGGTCTCGTCCCGGTCCTCCGCGGCCACGGCGCTCCCGCCGCCGCCGCTGTCGGACCCGCACGCCGTGACGCCCAGCAGGGTCACAGCGCCGATGGCCGCCATGAGCTTGCGATTCATTCGTCCTCCTCGACAAGGTGCCGCCGCGCCACCGCCCGGGCCGTCGGAGACTCGTCGACGCGGCGGTCCGGGCACGCGGGAGCCGGGACCGCTCCGGGCCCGCTAGTGGTGTAGACCAGAGCCGAGCTTGGCCTAGACCTATCTGGTCGTCAACGGGTGTGCGCTGGGCTTCGGTTCTCGTTATCGGACCGACACCGGACCGCCGCCGCCGTCCGGCGCTCGTCCTGCGGGAGCAACAGCGCCGCAACAAAGCAGCCCGAGGCGGGGCGGGTTCGGCCGGAGAGGGCGACCCTGGTGACCGGCACACCGCCCACCCCAGAAGGAGCCGCACCCCATGGACGATCGACCCGCCGCCGACAGGGACGACCGCGACGCGCGCGACGCCGCCGCGGGCCGGGACGCCGGCGGGGCGCAGCCGCGGACCGGGCCGGTGCGGCTCTTCCTCACGGTCCTCCTGCGGCTGCTCCCCGGGCGCCGTACCCCGCCCTCCGCCCCCGCAGGCGGCGAGGAGCGGACGCGACCCGGCTCCCGGCGCGCCGACGCGGTGGGCGACACCCTGAACGCGGCCGGCCACCTCTCCACGGCGGCCGGCCCCGGCGGCGGTGGCGGCACGACCGGCGGAGGAAGTGGTGGCGGCGCCGCGGGCGGACCGTCGCCGAGCGGCGGCGGGAGCGGCGGGGCCCTCCCCCAAGGCGGCGGCGGGGGCGGCGGCTCCTGGTTGGACGGCTTCTCGCTGTGATCCGGAGGGAAGCCGCCCGGCCACCTTCCTCCCGCCCCCGGGTCGCACAATTGAGGGCGTGACCACTTCGCCGCGGGGACCCGATCCCCTCGCCACCCTCGGCCCTGCCAGGCTGCCCTCCCCGCTGCACGAGGTCCATGACGACCGGTTCACCGCATACGGCGTACGGCTGCTGCTCAAGCGCGACGACCTCATCCACCCCCGGGTCATCGGCAACAAGTGGCGCAAGCTCACCCCGCACCTGCGCGCGATGGCGGCCGACGGCACCGGCACCCTCGTGACGGTCGGCGGCGCCTACTCCAACCACCTGCGGGCGGTCGCCGCGGCGGGCGACCTCCTCTCGCTGCGCACCGTCGGTCTCGTCCGGGGGGACGAGCTGGCCCGGCGCCCGCTCAACCCGTCCCTGGCACGCTGCGCGGCCGACGGGATGCGGCTGCACTTCGTCTCCCGCTCCGAGTACCGCACCCGGCACGACACCGCCTTCGCGCGCGCCGTGCGGGAGCGGTTCGGTCCCGCACGGCTGGTGCCCGAGGGCGGCAGCGACCCCCTCGCCGTCCGGGAGTGCGCCGAACTGGGCCGGGAACTCGCCGCCGCGCACCCCCGCCCCGACGTCGTGGCGCTGGCCTGCGGCACGGCGGGCACCCTGGCCGGCCTCGCCGCGGGGCTGGGCCCCGAGCAGCGCGCACTGGGGGTGCCGGTGGTGCGGGGCGCCGCCCTCGGCGACGCCGTACGGCGGCTGCAGGACGCGGCGTTCGGCGGGCGGCGGGGCCGGTGGGAACTGGCGGAGGGGTTCGAGCACGGCGGCTACGGACGGACCCCGCCCGAGCTGCTGGCGTTCGCAGCGGATTTCGCCGATCGGCACGGGGTTCCCGTCGAGCACCAGTACGTCGCGAAGCTGCTCCACGCCCTGGTGGAGCTGACCCGTCGCGGCGCCTTCGGGCACGGCACCGTACTCGCGGCGGTGGTGACGGGGAGGCCCGACGACCCCCGCGCGCCTGACCTGGACAACTCCACGCCCGCCAGTGGTATTTGATCATCGGCTCCCGGCGGTCGCCCGCACTCCATGGACTACCATCTGTGATAGCGCGAGCGCGCCGCCCGGCGGGCGGCGCGGTCGCGGTCGGGCCCCGCCCCCGGGCGGGGCCCGACGCAACGACGGGCGTCAACCCAGGACGCCCGCACCGCTCGTGTGTGAGCCACCCATGGAGGTGAGGGTGTCCGAGATTCCAGGTGAGCCCGGAGCGCAGGACTTCGTCGAGGTCCGGCTGCCCGCGGCCGGGGCGTATCTGTCGGTGCTGCGCACGGCCACGGCCGGCCTCGCCGCACGCCTGGACTTCACCCTCGACGAGATCGAGGACCTGCGCATCGCGGTCGACGAGGCGTGCGCGATCCTGCTCCAGCAGGCGGCGCCCGGATCGACCCTGGCGTGCGTCTTCACTCTCGTCGGCGACTCGCTGCGGGTCACCGTCTCCGCGCCGACCACGGAGGGCAACGCACCCGAGCGCGACACCTTCGCATGGACGGTGCTGACCGCGCTGGCGGGCGAGGTGGAGTCCTCCGTCGCCGACGACCGGACCGTGAGCATCAGCCTGCACAAGAAGCGCGGCGCGGCGCCCGGAGCGCCGTGACCGGAACTTCCGGAGCGTCACCGGACGAGGGGGTCGAAGTGACCAACGCAGAACCCGCGGCCCTGCCGCAGGAGGGCGCGGCGGAGCACGTCGTCGCCACGACCGCCGCCCTGCCGGAGCAGGCACCGCTGCGCCGTGCCGTCCCCGGGCCCCAGGACCGGGGCGCGGCGCGGGACCTCTTCGTCGAGCTGCGCAAGCTGCCGCCGGGCGGTGCCGACTACGCCGAGCTGCGCAACAGCCTGGTCCGGATGCACCTGCCGCTGGTGGAGCACCTGGCGCGGCGGTTCCGCAACCGCGGCGAGCCGCTGGACGACCTCACCCAGGTCGCCACCATCGGTCTCATCAAGTCGGTGGACCGCTTCGACCCGGAGCGCGGGGTCGAGTTCTCCACCTACGCGACCCCCACCGTGGTCGGCGAGATCAAGCGGCACTTCCGCGACAAGGGCTGGGCGGTGCGCGTGCCGCGGCGGCTCCAGGAGCTGCGGCTGTCGCTCTCGACGGCGACGGCCGAACTCTCGCAGCAGCACGGCCGTGCGCCGACCGTGCACGAGCTCGCACAGCGGCTGAGCATCTCCGAGGAGGACGTGCTGGAGGGGCTGGAGTCGGCAAACGCCTACTCGACCCTCTCGCTCGACGTCCCCGACACCGACGACGAGTCGCCGGCGGTCGCGGACACCCTCGGGGCGGAGGACGACGCGCTGGAGGGCGTGGAGTACCGCGAGTCGCTGAAGCCACTGCTGGAGGAACTGCCGCCGCGCGAGAAGAAGATCCTGCTGCTGCGGTTCTTCGGCAACATGACCCAGTCGCAGATCGCGCAGGAGGTCGGCATCTCCCAGATGCACGTCTCCCGGCTGCTGGCACGCACCCTCGCACAGCTGCGGGAGCGCCTGCTCGTGGAGGAGTGATCGCGCCGCTGCGCGGGTCGCGTACGTCGAGGACGCCGTCGGAGCCCTACCGGGCCCCGGCGGCGTTCCGCGCTGTCGGGCCGCCGGGCGGCGGGGTGGGCCGCGCTCGGCAGAGCGGACCGCTCAGGCGGAGCGTCCGGGGGCGGACGTGCCCCCGGGGCCGTCGGCCGCGGCCCCACCGGGCGGCGTGACGCCGAGGGCCTCCGCCGCGGCGGGCGACATCAGGCAGCCGAGGATCACCACCGCGGTGACGGCCAGCGGCACCGCGGCGACCAGCCAGCCCCCACCGGTCTGCACCATGTACCAGGCGGCGGGGAGCGCCAGCATCTGCGTGAGCACGGCCGGGCCGCGGCTCCACCGACGCAGCCGCCACAGGCCGTGGCCGGCGGCGAGCGGCAGCACGGCGAGCAGGATCACGGTGACGGAGCCCGTCAGCGACTGCACCAGGCCGTCCGGTTCACCGGTGAAGGTGAGAAGCAGCATGATCGCGCCCCACCCCGCGATGGCCACGCCCTGGAGGCCGCTGAGGGCGGCGGCCAGGCTGATCCTGGCGGGGCGGTCACCCGCGGGCGGGTTCGCCGCGGTGGCCTCACCGGTCGCCGGCGCGGGGCGGCCGGCCGAGTTCCCGGCGCCGGGGGTGCGGGCTGCGGACATTGGCTTCTCGCTCACCCGGCCAGGGTAGCGGCAGGCGCGGCCGTGCGGCCCCGTCCGGCCCGCCGGGCCCCGCCGGTGGGTACGCTGCACCTCATGCGCGCACTCCTCGTGGTCAACCCGGCAGCCACCACCACCAGCGCGCGGACCCTCGACGTCATCGGCCACGCGCTGGCCAACGACCTGAAGTTGGAGGTCGCCACCACCGAGCACCGCGGCCACGCCCGGATGCTCGCACGGCGGGCGGTCGAGGAGGGGACGGCCGACCTCGTCATCGCCCTCGGGGGCGACGGCACCGTCAACGAGGTCGTCAACGGGCTGCTGAGCCACGGCCCCGACGTCGCGGCGCTGCCGCGGCTCGCGGTCGTTCCCGGTGGTTCGACCAATGTCTTCGCCCGGGCGCTCGGACTGCCCAACGACGCCGTGGAGGCGACCGGGGCCCTGCTGTCGGCGCTGGCCGCCGGCAGCGAGCGGACGATCGGCCTCGGTCACGCGGGCGGTACCCCGGGCAGTGAGGACGCCGAGGTCCCCGGACGCTGGTTCACGTTCTGCGCGGGACTGGGGTTCGACGCCGGCGTCATCGGTCGGGTCGAGCGGGAGCGGGAACGCGGCAAGCGTTCGACGCACGCGCTCTACATGCGGCAGGTGCTCAGCCACTTCGTGCAGGACCCGCGGCGTTCGCACGGCACCATCACCCTCACCCGGCCCGGTCGGGCACCGATCGAGGAACTGGTGGTGTCCATAGTCTGCAACACCGCCCCGTGGACGTACCTCGGCAACAAACCGGTGTACGCGGTGCCGGGCACCTCTTTCGACACCGCGCTCGACGTGCTGGCGCTGTCCAAGCTCTCCTCCGCCGCGGTCACCCGCTACGGCACCCAGCTGCTGCGTTCGACCCCGGAACGGGGTCCGCACGGGAAGCACGTGGCCTCGCTGCACGACGTGAGCGAGTTCACCTTGCATTCGCAGGTGCCATTGCCCTTTCAGCTGGACGGTGACCACCTGGGACTGCGAACCAGTGTGGACTTCACAGGCGTACCCCATGCACTGCGTGTGATTGTGTGAGTCGATCCCCGGAAAGTCCTTTCAGTCGAACGTTTAGACCAGTCCCCACCCAGGAGAAGTAGGGCTGTGAGCTAACCGACACCAAGGATTCAAAAAAAACTTTCCAGAAGGGGTTGTATCAACCGTCGAGGTTTGCGAACCTCTACATGGCGATCGCGACAGCCGACACACCGGCCTCATGTCAGACCGATTCGCCCTGATTCCCCGCCCGAGTGTGGGGAACGACACGAAACCTCCCGGAGACAGATCTTCCAGATCTTCTTGCTCTCCGAGGGGATTCGTGAAAGCGTTCACATTCACAAGCAACCTTACTGCAACCCGCAGGAGATGGAGCAGACATGGACTGGCGTCACAACGCCGTTTGCCGCGAGGAAGACCCCGAGCTCTTCTTCCCCATCGGCAACACCGGTCCTGCGCTGCTGCAGATCGAGGAAGCCAAGGGTGTCTGCCGGCGGTGCCCCGTCATGGAGCAGTGCCTTCAGTGGGCGCTTGAGTCCGGCCAGGACTCCGGCGTCTGGGGCGGGCTGAGCGAGGACGAGCGCCGCGCGATGAAGCGCCGCGCCGCCCGCAACCGGGCCCGCAAGGCCAACGCCTGACGCTGTCGGCCCCCCGCCGAACGCCCCCCGCTGCCCCGAGCCGCAGCACGCAGCGTCCGCGCTGTTCGTACCACCCAGGACTGGACGACGGTCACCGGCCACCACCGGGACCCATGTCACGCCACCGGCCCCGGACCGCACGCCCTGCGGTCCGGGGCTTCGGCGTTCCCCGGGCCGCGCAGCCGCACCCGCGTCCCCGCGCGCACGCCGTGCCGTCACGTCGAGTTGACGCCGCGTCACGCGTTCAGGTCGGATGCGGCGGCGAACCCGGCGCGCGGCGACGCTCGCATTGGCGCGCCCGTCCGAACGGTCGGATTGTCGCTCCGCCCCCGAAACTCCGGTAGTCGCCTCATCACGGCCACTTACGTTTTATCCGAAACCGACATGCGTACGGGTGCGACAAATAGCAACGCTATGAACACTGTTCCGAAGAACGGGCAATCAGCGATTCCGGGGAAGAACTCGACCCGTCACGGAAGGTCGGCGACGGCGACAATCCGCACACGGGCGGCGGCCGTGATCCTCACGGACCGTCAGCGCTTGACGGCCTGCAACGGCAGGTCGAAGACGGCCCGGGTCCCCCCGGACGGCGCCGGCAGCATGTCGAAGCGGCCGTCCAGCTCCCCCTCGACCAGGGTGCGCACGATCTGCAGGCCGAGGCTGGAGGCGCCCGCGAGGTCGAACCCCTCGGGCAGACCACGGCCGTCGTCCTCGACCGTCACCAGGAGCCGCCCCGGCCCGCGCACCCGGTCCGGCTCGGTCCGGGAGGCCGAGACCTCGACCGTGCCGGTCTCGCCCGGCCCGTAGGCGTGCTCCAGGGCGTTCTGCAGCACCTCGGTCATCACCATCGACAGCGGGGTCGCCGTCTCCGCGTCGAGGATGCCGAACCGGCCGGTGCGGCGGATCGCCACCCGCCCGGAGGACAGTTCGGCCATCATGCCGAACACCCGGTCGGTGATCTCGTCGAACTCGACGCGCTCGTCGAGGTTCTGGGAGAGCGTCTCGTGGACGATCGCGATGGACCCGACGCGGCGGACGGCCTCCTCCAGCGCCTCGCGGGCGCCGCCCTCCGCCGCCGGTGCGATCCGGCGCGCCTGGAGCCGCAGCAGCGCGGCGACGGTCTGGAGGTTGTTCTTCACCCGGTGGTGGATCTCCCGGATGGTGGCGTCCTTGGTGATCAGCTCCCGCTCCCGGCGCCGCAGCTCCGTCACGTCCCGGAGCAGGATCAGCGAACCGATGCGCTCGCCCTTCGGCTTGAGCGGGATGGCCCGGAGCTGGATGACGCAGTCGCCCCCGTCGATCTCCGTCTCGCGGGGCGCGTAGCCGCTCGCCAGCTTCACCAGCGACTCGTCCACCGGACCGCGCGTGGGCGCGAGTTGGGCCGTCGTGGGGCCCAACGGGAGGCCGACCAGGTCCATGGCGAGCCCCAACCGGTGATAGGCGGAGAGCGCGTTGGGGCTGGCGTACTGGACCGTCCCCTCGGCGTCCAGGCGCAGGAAGCCGTCCCCGACGCGTGGCGCCCGGTCCATGCCTACCTGCTGGCCGGGGAACGGGAAACTGCCCGCCGCGATCATCTGGGCCAGGTCGGAGGCGCTCTGGAGGTACGTCAGCTCCAACCGGCTCGGGGTGCGGACCGTCAGCAGGTTGGTGTTGCGGGCGATCACCCCGAGGACCCTCGTCTCGCGCCGCACGGGGATAGCCTCGACGCGGACCGGCACCTCCTCCCGCCACTCGGGGTCGCCCTCGCGGACGATGCGGCCCTCGTCGATGGCGGAGTCCAGCAGCGGCCGGCGTCCCCTCGGCACCAGGTGGCCGACCATGTCGTTCTGGTACGACGTGGGGCCGGTGTTGGGGCGCATCTGGGCGACGGAGACGTAGCGCGTCCCGTCCTCGGTCGGCAGCCAGAGCACGAGGTCGGCGAAGGAGAGGTCGGCCAGCAACTGCCATTCGGACACCAGCAGGTGGAGCCAGTCGAGGTCGCTCTCGTCGAGCGCGGTGTGCTGGCGCACGAGATCGTTCATGGAGGGCACGCACCGAGCTTACCGGCGGTGGCCGAAACGCGACCCGGTGACGGGCTCGCCGTCGTCGAGAACCGACGGCGGCAGGGCTCCGGAGCGGCCTCGGACCGGAGAAGTCCTTCGGAGCATGGACACGGCCCAGTGGTCCAGTCCACAATGACGGGTACTGCCTCCGACTTCTGCCCGCCCCGCACAGGTGGGCAGAACCGGGCCCGGCGCTCTCTGCCCTGACGGCGCCCGGGCCGGATCGCTCCGGGCTGCGGTGCCGGCAGGGCCGAGGGTCCCTGACTGGCGCCGCGGCCCGTGGGTGCGGTCCCGCGGACGGCGCCCCGCACGCGCGGCGCCCGCCCCCGTCACCCCCGGGCGGGAGCCCGGACGCGTCGCTCCCCCGAGTCCCGCAGGGGCGCCTCACGCGCCCCGGGGCCCGTGAGGCGCCCGCCGGCCGGCTCACCCCCGCGTTCGCCTCCCGTACACACCGGGTGCTCGGCCGTGCGGACAGCGGACGCCCGCACGGTCGGGCGGCGTCAGTGGGTCTCGGTGACCTTCGCCAGCGAGCGCGGCGCGTCGGGGTCCTGGCCCCGGGCGACGGTGACCTCGTGGGCCAGCAGTTGGAGCGGCAGGATCTCCAACACCGGCTGCAGTTCCTCGGGGAGCCCGTCGACGGGGAGCACGAACCCGGCGGAGGCGGCGTCCACCTGTCGGCGGGGACCGATGACGACGAGATCGGCGCCGCGGTCGAGCAGCCGGTCCAGCACGGGCTGGAGCGCCTTGCCGCCCTTGCCGTCGGTGACGATCGCGATGACCGGTGACACGTTGTCCACCATCGCCAGCGGGCCGTGCAGCAGGTCGGCGCCGGAGTAGGAGAGGGCGGGGATGTAGCTGGTCTCCATCAGCTTCAGCGCCGCCTCCTTGGCGGTGGGGTAGCCGTAGCCGCGGCTGGTCAGCACCATGCGCTCCGCGAACCGGTAGCGGCCGGCAAGCTCCCGCACCTCGTTCTGGCGGGCCAGTACCTCGTCCGCCAGTGCCGGCAGGCCGGCAGCCGCCTCGGTGCCGTCGTCGCCGCCGAGCGCGGCCACGAAGAGGTACAGCGCCAGGAGGGAGGAGGTGTAGGTCTTGGTCGCCGGCAGCGCCTTCTCGGGGCCGGCGAGGATGTCGATGTGGTACTCGCAGGCCGCGGCGAGCGGTGAGTCCGCGTTGTTGGTGACGGCCAGCGTCACCGCACCCGCGGCGCGGGCGGCGCGGGCGGAGGCGACCAGGTCGGGCGAGCCGCCGGACTGGCTGACGGTGATCACCAGCACGTCGGTGAGGTCCGGCTCGGCACCGTAGGCGGTGGTGGTCGACATGGAGGTCAGACCGCACGGCAGCCCGAGCCGGATCTCCAGCAGGTACTTGGCGTAGAGCGCGGCGTTGTCCGAGGTGCCGCGCGCGGTCAGCAGCACGAACCGGGGACGGCGGGCGCGGATCTCGGCGGCGGTGGCGGCGATGGCCGGCGCGCCGCGGGTGAGGAGTCGTTCCAGCGCGGCGGGCTGCTCGGCGATCTCGGCGGACATGATCGCGCCGGGGGTGCCGGGGGTCAGGGTCATGGGAGGGGCTCCAGGGAGGCGGCCGGGCGGTGACGCGCGACGGCGGGGATGCGGTGGGAGGGGGCCGGTCGCGGCCCGGTGGGCTCTCGCCCACCGGGCGGGCGTCAGGCGGGGCTGCCTGCGATGACCTCGGCCGCGGCGCGCCCGCAGACCCGTGCGGCGCCGTGGGTGGTGAGGTGCAGAGCGCCGGTCGGCGGGGCGAACGGCACGCCCATCTCGACGACGACGGTGTCGGGACGTGCGACGACCAGCGCGTCGAGGGTGTCGCTCATCCAGCGGTAGCGGTGGACGCCGCGGACGACGGCGACGACGGTCCGCTCGCCGGCGGCGTCGAGGATCGCCGTGACGTGGCCGGCCGCGACCGCCGCCGGGTCGGCGTCGGCCTCGGGCGCCGGGTGGACGCTCTCGGTGGTTCCGGGGAGGCGCTCCCGCAGCTCGGCGGCGAGGCCCCAGGGGGTCTCGGCACCGACGGCGATGTTGGTGCCGGGGACCAGTGAGGCGACGTGCGGCGCGCCGCGCAGCCGCGCGTCGGCACCGGCGGGGTGGACGCGGAGCGCGCGGCGGGCGGCGTCGAGGCCGATCGCGGCGGTGGTGTCCGGAGCGGGTGCCGCCGCGGTCCGGGCCGCGGCGGTCCAACGGCCCAGCTCGCGGCAGCGCTCGGCAGCCTCGTGCAGCCGCTCCTCGGCGAGCCGGCCCTCGCGGACGGCGCGCACCAGGGCGTCGCGCAGGTCGAGGACCTGCCCCTCGTCCCAGGCGGTGCCGCCGATGCAGATCGCGTCGGCGCCGGCGGCGATGGCCATGACGCTGCCGCCCGCGATGCCGTGGGTGGCGGCGACGGCCTCCATCTCCATGCCGTCGGTGTAGATGAGGCCGTCGAAGCCGAGGCCGCCCTCGGCGACGGGGGCGCGCAGCAGGCCGTGGAGGACGGCAGGGCTGAGCGTGCCCGGCAGTTCGGGGTCGAGCGCGGGGAGCAGCAGATGGGCGCTCATGACGCAGCGGGTCCCGGCGGCGACCGCGGCCCGGAAGGGCACCAGTTCGCGGCGCTGGAGGGTGTCGAGGTCGACGCCGATGCGCGGCAGCGCGAGGTGGGAGTCGACATCGGTGTCGCCGTGTCCGGGGAAGTGCTTCACGCAGGCGGCGACGCCGGCGGCCTGCATTCCCTCGACGAAGGCGACGGTGTGGCGGGCGACCAGGTCGGGGTCGTCGCCGAAGGACCGGGTGCCGATGACGGGGTTGGCCGGGTTGCTGTTGATGTCTGCCGAGGGCGCCCAGTTGACGGTGACGCCGCAGGCGGCGAGCCGGCGGCCCATCTCGGTGGCGACGGCCCGGGTGAGATCGGGGTCGTCGGCGGCGCCGAGGGCGTGCGCGCCGGGGAAGGAGGAGCCGTCTCCGACCTCCAGCCGCGTGACGTCACCGCCCTCCTCGTCCACGGCGACGAGGGCGTCGGGGTTCGCGTCGAGCAACTGGCCGTTGAGGCGGGTGAGCTGCTCGGTGGAGACGACGTTCCGGCCGAAGAGGCCGACGCCGGACATGCCGCCCTCCAGCAGGCGCAGCAGCCAGGCGGGGGCGTCGTCGGTGCCGTCGAAGGCGGGCTGGAGAACGGTCAGCGCGTCACGGGAGAGGCTGTCCGAGGGGTTCGCGGCGGTCATGCGGGCATCAACCCTTCACGGCACCGGCGGACATGCCGCCGGTTACCCGTCGCTGGAGGATCAGGAACAGGATGAGCACGGGGAGCGTGACGAGCGTGGACGCCGCCATCGTCGCTCCCCAGTCGTTGCCGAACTGCGTCTGGAAGGACGCCAGCCACAGCGGGAGGGTGGACGCCTCCGGGGACTTGTTGAGGACCAGCACCATGGCGAACTCGTTCCAGGCCATGATGAAGCCGAAGATCGAGGTGGCCATGAGTCCGGGTGCCAGGAGCGGGAAGATCACCCGGAAGAACGCCTGGGTGCGGGTGCAGCCGTCGATCATGGCCGCCTCCTCCAGCTCCTTGGGGACCGCCGCGATGAAGCCGCGCAGCGTCCAGATCGTGAAGGGCAGCGCCATCACGAAGTAGATGAGCATCAGGGTGAAGATGCTGTTGAGCATCTCCAGGTCGCGCGCGTTGAGGTACATCACGATGATGAGGACCTCCCACGGCGCCATCTGGGCCATCATCACCACCAGCACCATGGCGCGGCGTCCGCGGAACTGCATGCGGGCGAGTGCGAAGCCTGCGGCGAGCGCCACGAGCAGTGCGAGGCCGACGGCGCCCAGCGTGACGACGAGGCTGTTGAACGCGTAGGTCCAGAACAGGTCGACGCCCATGGCCCGGGAGTAGTTCTCCAGGGTGGGGACGAAGAAGAAGACCGGGTCCTTGGTGAGGATGTCGCCGCGCTCCTTGAAGGAGCTGGCGAGCATCCAGTACACGGGGAAGACGAAGACGACGGAGAGCAGGAGCGCCACGACGTTGGGCCAGATCTGCCCGAAGCGCTTGGCGCGCAGGGCGCGGGCGGCTGCCGCGTGGCCGCCGGCGCCGCCGGTACGGGTGGTGCCCGCGACGGTCTGGCGGACGGGGTCGCCGGCCGGGGGCGCGCCGCCGGGGCCCGCGACGTTGACGTCGCCGATCCGGTCGGTGAGCTTGTCGTGGGTCATGACTGCTCCTTCTCCTGCTTGAGGATCAGGCGGAAGTAGAAGGACATCGCGACGACCAGGATCAGCAGGGTGACCACCGAGATCGCGGCGGCGATGCCGTACTGCTGCTGGCCCATGCCCGCGACGTAGGCCATGACGGGCAGAGTCTCGGAGGCGCGGTTGGGCCCGCCGCCGTTGAGGGCGTAGATCTGGGCGAACGCCTTGAAGACCCAGATGATCTCCAGGAACGTGGTGATCAGGAAGAAGGGCTTCATGATCGGCAGCACGATCGACCAGAAGATCCGCCAGGCGCTGGCGCCGTCCATGCGCGCCGCCTCGTAGATCTCACCGCTGACGGTGGTGAGTCCGGCGTAGAGGTTGAGCGCGACGAAGGGGACCGAGGTCCAGACGATCAGCAGCGTGGCGATGGTGAGGGTGGAGAGTCCGGAGTCGAACCAGTTGTGCTGGTCGTAGCCGGAGAACCCGAGCGTGCGCATCAACCAGTTGACCAGACCGAACTGGGTGTCGAAGATCCACCGGAAGACGGTGGTGCTCGGGATGATGGGCATGGCCCAGGCGAGCACCAGGGAGATCGACAGCACCAGCCGCATCCGCTTGCCCAGGCGCAGGAGCAGCAGGCCGCAGAGCGTGCCGATGACCATGATCAGCACGACGTTGGCGGCCATGAAGACGAAGGTCCGCACCAGGGTCGACCAGAACCGGTCGTTGGTCAGGACCTCGACGTAGTTGTCGAGACCGGCCCACTCGGTGGTGCGGGAGATCAACTGGCGGCGGCCGAACTCCTGGAGGGAGATCAGCACGTTGCGGAAGAGCGTGCCGCCCAGGACGAGGCCGAGCGCGATCACCGCCGGCGCGATCAGAAGGTAGGGCAGGAGCCGGGTCAGTGCCCGCCCCTGCTCCCGTTGGCGGTCAGGTGCTGCCGCCACGTCCGGTGTCTTGGCGCTCATCGGCGTCTTCCTCGGGATGTCTGGCTCGGGGCCGCGGCGGGTCCGGCCGCCGTGCGGCGGGCGGGCGACGGACCGGTCGGCACGGCCGACCCGTCGCCGGCGGTCAGTCGCGGTTGATGCGTTCGGTGAGTTCGGCGTCGGCGGTGCCGGCGGCGGTCTCGTGGTCCTCGCCGTCGAGAACGGCGGTCATCATTTCCTTGATGGGGTTGGGCACGACCTCGACGTTGGCCCACCCCGGTATCAGGGGGAAGAAGTCCCCGTACGCGGCGGTCTCCCCCATGACCTCAAGGAAGGAGCCCTCCTCGGTCTCGCCGAGTGCGGCCTCCTGGTTGGGAAGCATCGGGGTGGCCTCGGCGAACTCGGCCATCCACTCGGCGGAGGTGGCCGTCTTCAGCCACTCGACGGCCATGTCCTTGTTGCCGGCGCGCTCGGCGACGGCCAGGTTGGAGCCGCCGAGGAAGACGCTGCCGAGGGTGTCGGCGGTCTTGCCGGGGATCGGGAAGTAGCCGTACTCGACGTCGCGGCCGGCCTCCTGGAGCGCGTCGAGCGCGGCCTCGGCCTGCCAGGGCAGCCCGATCCAGGTGGCGACCTCGCCCTGCGGGATGACCTCGGTCGCCTGCTGGGGGGTGGCCTCGTCGTTGTCGGTCGGGGAGTGGGAGAGGGACTGGAGCTCGGCGTAGAACTCCATCGCCGCCTCGACCTCGGGGGTGTTCAGCGCGCCGACCCAGCCGTCGCCGCCCTCGACGGCGAACTCGCCGCCCTCGTCCCAGACGAAGCCGGCGAAGACATAGAAGTTCTGCCCCGGCATGTAGATGGGCTCGTAGTCGGTGTTGTCCTCGATGAGCCGGAGGGCCTCGACCCACTCGTCGCGCGTCGTGGGGACCTCGGCGCCGGCCTCCTCCCACATCGCCTTGTCGTAGATCACCGCGCGGTTGGCGGTGTACCACGGGGCGGCGAAGAGGCTGCCGTCGAACTCGGCGGTGGCCAGCGTGCTCTCGTACCAGGCGTCGTAGCCCAGCTCGTCCTTGAGGTCGGTGAGGTCGGCCAGGCCGGAGGTTGCGGCGAACGCCGGCGTCTGGGTGTTGCCGACCTCCAGCACGTCGACGGTGCCGTCCTCGGAGAGGGCGGTGGTCACCCGCTCCTGGATGCCGTTCCACTCCTGCAGCTCGACGTTGACCTCGACGCCGTGCTCCTCCTCGAAGGCCGCGTTCAGCTCGTCGAGCCACTCCTCCGGAGCGGAACCCGTCATCAGCCAGACGGTGAGGGAGTCGTCGGAACCCTCGTCGCCGGTGCCACAGGCCGCGACGGAGGCGGTCAGCGCCGCCATGGTCGCGGCTGCCATCAGCTTGCGCTTCACGGTCACCCTCCCAGGGTGGCCACCCGTCCACCGCGGGTGGCGGGCAGCCTGCTCGGTACCAAGTGGTGTAGACCACTTCAAGGGGAAGACTGGGCAGTTCTCATCGGGGTGTCAAGGGAGTCCATGACGGGCCGCTGGTTCCGTTATCGGAAAGACATCCGCGTTTCACCAGGGGCAACGCGGCGGGCGGCGCGACACCTGGTCGCGCGCGGCGCGGGCCGCGGCGGGAAGGCCGTGGGCCCGCGGGTGGGCGGGCCCGGCC
>NZ_JAAVJB010000064.1 GCF_012034385.1 Streptomyces spiramenti | reverse complement strand
CCGGACGCCCGGGGCCGCCCCCGTGAGTGGGGGCGGCCCCGGGCGTCATGGCTCTGTGCCCGGTTGCCCGGCTGGCCGGGCAGCCGGCGTCAGCCGCGGGGCAGCCGCTCCAGCTGGCCCGTCAGCCGGGCGATGTCCTCCTCCGCGGTCGCCTGCCGGGCGCGGATCTTGTCCACGACCGGGGCGGGGGCCTTGGCGAGGAACCCCTCGTTGCCGAGCTTGGCGGTGGTCTGCTTCAGCTCCTTCTCGGCCGCGGCGAGGTCCTTCTGGAGCCGCTTGCGTTCCGCCTCGACGTCGATGACGCCCGACAGGTCGAGCGCCACCGTCGCGCCGGCGACCGGCAGCGTCGCGGTGGCCTCGAAGGGGTCACCGGCCGGCTGGAGCCGCAGCAGGGAGCGGACGGCGTCCTCGTGGGGGGCCAGGCCGGTTCCGGCGAGATCCAGGCGCGCCGGGACACGCTGGCCGGGCTGGAGCCCCTGATCTGCGCGGAACCGGCGGATCTCGGTGACGACCCGGCGGACGGTGGCCAGTTCCTCCTCGGCCGCCGCGTCGCGGAAGCCGGAGTCCTGCGGCCAGGACGCCACGGCGACCGACTCCTGACCGGTGAGCGTGGTCCACAGCTCCTCGGTGACGAAGGGGACGATCGGGTGCAGCAGCCGCAGGGTGCGGTCCAGGACCTCCCCCAGGACGCGGCGGGAGACCTCGGCGGGCTCGCCGCCGGCGGCGAAGACGGTCTTGCTGAGTTCGACGTACCAGTCGAAGACCTCGTCCCACGCGAAGTGGAAGAGGAGGTCGGAGACCTTGGCGAACTGGTAGTCCTCGTAACCCGCGTCGACCTCGGCGACGACGCTGTTGAGACGCGAGAGGATCCACCGGTCGGTGGCGGACATCTCCGCGGCCCCGGGCAGCGGACCGTCGACGGTCGCACCGTTGATCAGTGCGAACCGGGTGGCGTTCCACAGCTTGTTGGCGAAGTTGCGGGAGGCCTGGACCCAGTCCTCGCCGATCGGCACGTCCGCCCCGGGGTTGGCGCCGCGGGCGAGGGTGAACCGGACGGCGTCCGCGCCGTAGCGGTCCATCCAGTCCAGCGGGTCGACGACGTTCCCGAACGACTTGGACATCTTCTTGCCGTGCTCGTCGCGGACGAGCCCGGTGAGCGCGATGGTCCGGAACGGCGGGGTGCCGTCCATGGCGTAGAGGCCGAACATCATCATCCGGGCGACCCAGAAGAAGATGATGTCGTGGCCGGTCAGCAGCGTGTCGGTCGGGTAGAACTTCTTGAGTTCCGGCGTCTGCTCGGGCCAGCCGAGCGTGGAGAACGGCCAGAGCCCGGAGGAGAACCAGGTGTCCAGGACATCGCTGTCCTGGGTCCAGCCCTCGCCGGTCGGCGGCTCCTCGTCGGGGCCGACGCAGACCGTCTCGCCGTTCGGGCCGTACCAGACGGGGATGCGGTGGCCCCACCACAACTGCCGCGAGATGCACCAGTCGTGCATGTTGTCGACCCAGTCGAAGTAGCGCTTGGCCATCTCCGGCGGGTGGATCGCGACGCGGCCGTCGCGGACGGCGTCGCCGGCGGCCTGCGCCAGCGGACCGACCTTGACCCACCACTGCATGGAGAGCCGCGGCTCGACGGTGGTCTTGCAGCGGGAGCAGTGGCCCACCGAGTGCAGGTAGGGGCGCTTCTCCGCGACGATCCGGCCCTGTTCGCGCAGGGCGTTGACGATGGTCGAGCGGGCCTCGAACCGGTCCAGCCCCTCGAACGGCCCGGGCACGGTGATGACGCCGCGCTCGTCCATGACCGTCAGGGACGGCAGGTCGTGGCGGCGGCCGATGGCGAAGTCGTTCGGGTCGTGGGCCGGGGTCACCTTGACGGCGCCGGTGCCGAACTCGGGGTCGACGTGCTCGTCGGCGACGACGGGGATGGTCCGGTCCGTCAGTGGCAGCTTGATCCGGCGGCCGATGAGGTGCCGGTACCGCTCGTCCTCGGGGTGGACGGCGACGGCGGTGTCGCCGAGCATCGTCTCGGCGCGGGTGGTCGCGACGACCAGCCGGTCCTCGCCCTCGCCGTAGGCGATGGAGACGAGTTCACCGGCGTCCTCCTGGTAGTCCACCTCGATGTCGGAGATGGCGGTCAGGCAGCGCGGGCACCAGTTGATGATGCGCTCGGCGCGGTAGATCAACTCGTCGTCGTGGAGCCGCTTGAAGATGGTGCCGACGGCGCGGGAGAGCCCCTCGTCCATGGTGAACCGCTCGCGCGACCAGTCGACGCCGTCGCCGAGCCGCCGCATCTGGCCGAGGATGCGGCCGCCGTACTCCTCCTTCCACTGCCAGACGCGGTCGGTGAACTCCTCACGGCCGAGGTCCTGCCGGGAGAGCCCCTCCTCGGCGAGCTGCTGCTCGACCTTGTTCTGGGTGGCGATGCCGGCGTGGTCCATGCCGGGGAGCCACAGCGCCTCGAACCCCTGCATGCGCTTGCGGCGGGTCAGTGCGTCCATCAGCGTGTGCTGGAAGGCGTGGCCCAGGTGCAGGCTGCCGGTGACGTTGGGCGGCGGGATGACGATCGTGTAGGGCGGCTTGTCGCTGGTGGCGTCCGCCTCGAAGTAACCGCGCTCCACCCAGCGCTCGTACAGCTTCCCCTCTACCTCGGCCGGTGCGTACTGCGTCGGGAGATCGGCGGGGGCGCGCTGTGGCCCGGGTCCGGGCTGCTGAGTGTTGTCGGTCACGGGCGTCAGTGTATCGGCGGCAATGTCCCGGCTTCGAATCGGTTTCGGGCCCGGATGTACAGGGCAGCGCCGGTTCCGCGAGTATGGGCGGAGCTATCGACGCACACGCTCTTCGAGGGGAAGAAGATGAGCCACAACCAGCCGGGGCCGTACGGGCAACCCCAGCAGCCCGGACAGCCCGGCCCGTACGGCGCGCAGCCGCAGGGCGGGGCGCCCGGCGGACCCAACCCGTACGCGCAGCCCGGCGGCCACGGCGGCCAGGGTTACGGCTACCCCCAGCAGCCCCCGCAGCAGTCGGGTCCCTACGGCTACCCCCAGCAGCAGCCCCACCAGCCGCCGCAGGGCACCGGCGGCTACGCACAGCCGCAGCCCCCGCAGCACGGCCAGTACCCGGGCCAGCAGGTCCCGCAGCAGTACCCCCCGCAGCAGCCGTACGGCGGGCAGCCCCCGTACGGCCAGCAGCCGCCGCAGCCGCCGCAGGGCGGCGGTCGCAGCAAGCGGAAGGTGCTCTTCGCCGCCGGTGCGGCGGTCGGTGCCGTGGTGATCGCCGGCGCGCTGTACTTCGTCCTCAGCGGTGGTGACACCCCGCTCGCCGCCGACGACGGCACCCGGTACGACCTTCAGCTGCCGCAGAGCTCCGGCAGCTTCCAGCTGATGGCCGAGGGCGGCGACGAGGGCATCGAGCCCGACGACGCGGCGCTCGCCGAGGCCGGCGTGGAGTTCGCCGGTTCGGTCAACGGCACCTTCAGCGACGCCGACATCGACGCCCCGGAGGAGCTGTTCCTCACCGGCGGACGCGGCCTTCTCTTCGGTGGCATGTGGGGAGAGGTGGACCGTCCGCAGCAGACCGTCGACGGCCTCTTCCACGAGCTGACCGTGGCGCTGGCCGAGAGCAACAGCCCCGAGTCGACCGTGGAACTCATCGGGACCGCCGAGTCGTTCGGGGACGACGACGTGGTGCTCAAGTGCCAGCAGGCCACCGAGACCAACGTCGACCCCTCGATCGGGACCCTGGAGTACACCACCACCGTCTGCGTGTGGTCCGACTACTCCACGGTGGGCGCCGCCTACCTGCTGAACAGCCCCACCGTCCCCACCGACATCGACCCGGAGAACATCACTCCGGACGACCTCGACTACCCGGAGGCGGTGCCGACGGCCGAGGCCGCCGAGATCGCCCTCCAGCTCCGCGAGGACGCCCAGGTCGAGCGCTGACGGACGGGCCCGCGCACCGGTGCCGCCGTCCACGTGGCTCGGCGCCGCACGGCCGAGGGGGAGTACCGGCGGGTGCGCCCCACGCGGGGAGGGGCGGACGCCGGTCAGGCGGTGCGCTCGCGCGGGGTGCGGTCCTCCTGGTTGCCGCGCTGCTTGGCGAGCCGGGAGCGGGGCACCAGCGTCGGGTTCACGTTGGAGCGGACGACCTCCTCGGTGATGACGACCTGGCCGACGTCGTCGCGGGAGGGCACCTCGTACATCACCGACTGGAGGACCTCCTCCATGATCGCCCGCAGGCCGCGGGCGCCCGTGCCCCGCAGGATCGCCTGGTCGGCGATGGCCTCCAGCGCGAGCAGGTCGAACTCCAGCTCCACCCCATCGATCTCGAAGAGCCGCTGGTACTGCTTGACGATCGCGTTGCGCGGCTCGGTGAGGATGCGGAGCAGCGCCTCCCGGTCCAGGTTGTGCACCGAGGTGATCACCGGGAGCCGGCCGATGAACTCGGGGATCATGCCGTACTTGACGAGGTCCTCGGGCAGCGCGTCGGAGAGCAGCTCCGAGGAGTCCGAGTCGCGCTTGGAGCGGATGTCGGCGCCGAAGCCGATGCCGCGGGAGCCGGAGCGCGCGCGGATGATCTCGTCCAGTCCGGCGAACGCGCCCCCGACGATGAACAGCACGTTGGAGGTGTCGATCTGCAGGAACTCCTGGTGCGGGTGCTTGCGCCCGCCCTGCGGCGGCACCGCGGCGGTGGTGCCCTCCAGGATCTTCAGCAGCGCCTGCTGGACGCCCTCGCCGGAGACGTCACGCGTGATCGACGGGTTCTCGCTCTTGCGGGCGACCTTGTCGATCTCGTCGATGTAGATGATGCCCTGCTCGGCCTTCTTGATGTCGTAGTCGGCCGCCTGGATCAGCTTCAGCAGGATGTTCTCGACGTCCTCACCGACGTAGCCGGCCTCGGTGAGGGCGGTGGCGTCGGTGATCGCGAACGGCACGTTCAGCATGCGGGCCAGGGTCTGTGCCAGCAGCGTCTTGCCGGAGCCCGTCGGGCCGAGCAGCAGGATGTTGGACTTCGCGAGCTCGATGTCCTCGTCCCGGGAGCCGGAGTCCTGCTCACTGGCGCGGACCCGCTTGTAGTGGTTGTACACGGCCACCGACAGCGCCTTCTTGGCGTCGTCCTGGCCGACCACGTATCCCTCGAGGAACTCGTAGATCTCCCGCGGCTTGGGAAGCTCGCTCAGCTCCGAGTCGGGCGACTCGGCGAGCTCCTCCTCGATGATCTCGTTGCAGAGATCGATGCACTCGTCGCAGATGTAGACCCCCGGGCCCGCGATGAGCTTCTTCACCTGCTTCTGACTCTTGCCGCAGAACGAGCACTTGAGCAGATCGCCGCCGTCACCGATACGTGCCACGAGGTGCGTCCCCTTCGCCTGCGCAGCGCCCCGGGGGACGCTGCCTGGTGCTAGTTCGCCATGTCTTGCCCTGACGACGGTACCCCGTCGCCCTACCGGTAGGCCCCCCTTGTCGGGAATCCTCCACCGAGGAACCCCTGTCCAAGGGGGGCTTGCCGTCGAATCCGCCGTTGTTCCTCAGTCGGACGAGGAACGCGTTGTGACGATCTGGTCGATCAGGCCATAGTCCTTGGCGCCCTCGGCGGTCAGGATCTTGTCCCGCTCGATGTCGTCGCGGATCTGGTCGATCGGCTTGGTGGAGTGCGTGGAGAGCATCTCCTCCAGCTGGATGCGCATGCGCTGGATCTCGTTCGCGGCGATCTCCAGGTCGGAGACCTGACCGCGGCCCGTCTCGCTGTAGGGCTGGTGGATCATGATGCGCGCGTTCGGCAGCGCCATGCGCTTGCCGGCCGTGCCCGCTGCCAGCAGCACCGCGGCGGCGGAGGCGGCCTGACCCATGCAGACGGTCTGGATGTCGGGCTTCACGAACTGCATGGTGTCGTAGATCGCGGTGAGCGCGGTGAACGACCCACCGGGGCTGTTGATGTAGATCTGGATGTCCCGGTCCGGGTCCATCGACTCCAGGCACAGCAGCTGCGCCATGACGTCGTTGGCCGACGCGTCGTCGATCTGCACCCCGAGGAAGATCACCCGCTCCTCGAAGAGCTTGGCGTAGGGGTCGTACTCGCGGACACCCTGCGAGGTGCGCTCGACGAAACGGGGCACGACGTAGCGTGCCTCGGCGGGGGTCCGGGCGTACAGGCCGGAGCCGGGGAAGGCGGGTGACTGTGCCATCGTCTGTGTCTCCAGGTGAGGGGCGGGCTGCGGAGGGGGACCGGGACGACCCCGGCCGGTGCCGTGTCGGGACGGCTGGTGCCGTCAGGCGCCGGTGCCACCGCTGCCGGGAATGTCCGCGGCGTCGGAGATGACCGCGTCCACCAGGCCGTATTCACGGCCCTCCTCGGCGGTGAACCAGCGGTCGCGGTCGGCGTCGCGCGTCCACTGCTCGACGCTCTGGCCGGTGTGGTGTGCGGAGAGCTCCGCCATCTTCTTCTTCGTCCGCAGCAGCCACTCGGCGTGGATCTTGATGTCCGAGGCGGAACCCGCGAGACCCGCGGACGGCTGGTGGATCAGGATCTCGGCGTTCGGCAGCGCGAAGCGCTTCCCGGGGGTGCCGGCGCTCAGGAGGAACTGGCCCATGGAGGCGGCCATGCCCATGGCGATCGTCACCACGTCGTTCTTGATGAACTGCATCGTGTCGTAGATCGCCATGCCGGCGGTGATGGAACCGCCCGGGCTGTTGATGTAGAGGTTGATGTCCTTGTCCGGGTCCGCGGCGAGAAGGAGCAGCTGCGCGGTGATCCGGTTGGCGATGTCGTCGTCCACGGGCTGCCCGAGGAAGATGATCCGCTCGTTGAGCAGCCGGTTGTAGACCTGGTCGCCGAGACCGCCGTTCATCGCCTCGGCGGCGGCGGAAGGCATCGGAAGCGTCACGTATTCCACCTGCTCATTCGTTGCACGGCCGCGTCGTCACTCGACCGTCATTCGGCATCTGCATTGTTCTTACGGACCTTAACGCGCTGCCACCGTCGACCCATCCCGGCCAGGGAACTGTTCGCTGTGAGCGCAGGGTGGCCGGGGCCGGGGGGACGGAACGGGGCCGGACGCTCGTAGCGTCCGGCCCCGTCCGTGTCGCGGGGGCGCCGTGGCGGCGCCGGCCGCCGCGGCGTCAGCTGTTGGGCTTGGCCTCGCCGGCCTCGTCCTTGTCGCCCTCGGCGGCGGGCGCCTCGGTGGACTCGGTCTCGGTGGTGGCCTCGACCGTCTCGCCGGTCTCGTCCTCGTCGTCCAGCTCGACGGGCTCACCGTTGGTGTCGACGACCTTCACGGACTCGACGACGGTGGCGAGCGCCTTGCCTCGGCTGACCTCGCCGACGAGCATCGGCACCTGGCCGCCCTCGACGACCGCCTTGGCGAACTGGTCGGGGCTCATCCCGGAGGACTGCGCACGGCGCATGAGGTGCTCGGTGAGCTCCTCCTGGCTGACGCTGAGCTGCTCGCGCTTGGCGATCTCGTCCAGCACGAACTGGGTGCGGATGCCCTTCTCCGCCTGCTCCTTGAGCTCGGCGTCGAACTCCTCGGCCGTCTTCTCCTGCATCTTCAGGTAGGCGTCGAGGTCCATGCCGAGCTGGCCCAGCTGGTGGTTGACGAGGTTGTGGCGGCGGGTCTCGACCTCGTCCTGGAGCAGCTTCTCGGGGATCGGCACCTCGACGAGCTCCAGCAGCTCCTCCAGCACCTTCTCCTGCGCGCTGGTGGCCTGCTCGTACTGCTTCTGGCGGGCGAGGCGCTCCCGGCTGTCCTCGCGCAGCTCGTCCAGGGTGTCGAACTGGCTGGCCAGCTGGGCGAACTCGTCGTCCAGCTCCGGCAGCTCGCGGGCGGACACGGTCTCGATCCGCACGCTCACCTCGGCCTCGCGCCCGGCGGCGGAACCGCCCTTGAGCTCGCTGGCGAAGGTGGCCTCGGCGCCGGCCTCCAGGCCGGTGACGGCCTCGTCGATGCCGTCGAGCAAGCGGCCCGAACCGATGGTGTAGTCGACGCCCTTGGCGACGCCGTCGTCCAGCAGTTCACCGTCGACCCGGGCCTCCAGGTCGAGCTTGACGACATCGCCGTCGGCGGCGGCGCGCTCGACCACGGAGTTGGTGGCGAAACGCTCACGGAGCTGGTCGAGGGCCTCGGCGACGTCCTCGTCGCTGACCTCGACGGCGTCCACGGTGACCTCGATGCCGGAGTAGTCCGGGATCTCCAGCTCGGGACGGATGTCGACCTCGGCGGTGAAGGCCAGCAGCTCGCCGTCCTTGAGCTCGGTGATGTCGACCTCGGGCTGACCGAGCGGGCTCAGCTCACCCTCGTTGACCGCATCCTGGTAGATCTTCGGGAGGGCGTCGTTGACGGCCTCCTCCAGCACGGCACCGCGGCCGACCCGCTGGTCGATGACCCGGGCCGGGACCTTGCCCTTGCGGAAACCCGGAATGCTGAGCTGCTGGTTGATCTTCTTGTACGCCGCGTCGAGGCTGGGCTTGAGCTCCTCGAAGGGCACCTCGACAGTGAGCCGAACCCGAGTCGGGTTCAGGGTCTCCACGGCGCTCTTCACGGTCGGTCTCCTTGGGGCAGACAGCTATCGGAAATTCTTGAGGGCGCCCCGTATACGGCATGGAATGCGGACACGACACAGGCACGCGCGAACTCATCGTACGTGGTCGGGGTGGCCGGATTCGAACCGACGACCTTCCGCTCCCAAAGCGGACGCGCTACCAAGCTGCGCCACACCCCGTAATGGCTCACGATGCGAGACGTAGCGTACAGGTACGCCGCGAGGCCCACGTACCGGGCACGGGGTACGACCGGTCAGGCGTGCGCCCGGCCCGCGGATGCGGGGGGCCGCGAACGGGGTCGGCGCGCGCTGGTACGATGCTGACCGCGTCCCCGGTGCGGCACCCTCGTGGTTCCACACCGCGAGGGCTTGCACGCGGGTGTAGCTCAATGGTAGAGCCCTGGTCTTCCAAACCAGCTACGCGGGTTCGATTCCCGTCACCCGCTCCGCGTCATCGGCCCGGTCCCTCGTCGAGGGGCCGGGCCGAGCTGTTTCAGGGCCCGGTGGGGTCGACGGGTTCGTCGACCGGGCCGACGGAGCTGATGGAGTCGTCCACCGCGCCGATCGAGTTGCCGATCGACTCCAGGAAGTCCCGTATGGGATCGGCGGCACCCGTGGAAGCGAGGGAGAAGCCGAAGAGGATGGCCACGATGGCCGGTCCCCACTTGATGGATCCGCCGCGAATCATCACGACGAGGACCACGCCCAGCAGCAGTGCGAGCGAGAACGAGATAACCACTACAGATCACACCCTCGGAAGGAACGCCGTTCACCGCTTGGGGGCTTCCCCGCGCCGGAGCGTCCCAAGCACGGACCATCGTGCCACCTCAACCCGCGGCCCGTGGGCGGCCGGTGACAGACGGTCGGCTGATCTGCGTCACATCCGGACGACGGCCCCCCACGGTGCGTTGCCGTTATCGATCGGTTATCACCGGCTGTGACCGAGGACGTAAATTCACAAAGCCCCGACACCCCTTCGGGGCAGCGGCCCCACCTGGAGGGGCCAGGATCACGCGACACGTGATGACGTTCGATGACACCCCCGACTTGGCCGGATATATGCCTTGCAAACCAGTCGATACCGGTCATCGATCAATCATCTAGGCTCATTTCTTCGCAGTGTCTAAGCATCTTGCGACCAGTATCTTCAAATGCTGCACAGCTCCCGGAGCTGTCGAATTTACCGCGCCCCCGTCGCCCGCTATCGTGCCGACGATGTTGCACGTTCGTGATCAAGCGGTCCTCACGACGGACCTGGCAGCGGACCGCCCACCGTCGCCCCCGATGACCGGGGCGCCGGGCGCCGGGCGCGAGCGCCCGGGGCACGACCCCGCACCGACGCCGAGGCAGCGCGCCGCGCGCGATCCCTACTTCGACAACGTGAAGTACCTCGCGATCGTGCTGGTGGCCATGGGTCACGCGTGGACGCCGCTGATGGAGAGCTCCCGCGCCGCTTCGGCTCTGTACATGTTCGTGTACACCTTCCACATGCCGGCCTTCATCGTGGTGGCCGGCTACTTCTCCCGCAGCTTCACCGGCCGCCCGGACCAGCTGCGCCGCCTGGTCACCGGTATCGGGGTGCCGTACCTCGTGTTCGAGGTGGCGTACATCGTGTTCCACCGGCAGGTGAACGGGACCGACCACCCGTTCAGCCTGCTCGACCCGTACTACGTGACCTGGTTCCTGATCGCGCTGTTCGTGTGGCGGCTCACCGCGCCGTTCTGGAAGATCATCCGGTGCCCGGTCCTGGTGGCGCTGGGCATCGCCACCCTCGCCTCCGTCTCCCCAGAACTGGGTGACGACCTCAACATCCAGCGCGTACTGCAGTTCCTGCCCTTCTTCGTGCTGGGGCTGACCCTGCGGCGGGAACACTTCGAGCGTCTGCGGCGCCCGGACGTCCGGCTGATGGCCCTCCCGGCGTTCGTCGGCGCGCTGCTCGTCGCCTACTGGGCCGTCCCGCGTATAAGCGCGCGCTGGTTCTACCGGACCAACGCCGTCCAGGAGATGGGCCATCTGTGGTGGACGGGCCCGGTCATGACCCTGGTTCTCTTCTCCGCCGGACTGGTGCTGACCGCCGCCTTCCTGGCCTGGGTCCCCGAGCACGCCACCTGGTACACGGCTCTGGGGGCCGGCACCCTCTACGGCTATCTGCTGCACGGCTTCCTCGCCAAGGGCTCCCGCTGGTGGGGCTGGTACGAGGCCGAGTGGATCGCGACCCCCGCCGGCCAGGTGGCCGTCACGGCGCTGGCCGCGGTCGTGGTCACGGTGCTGTGCACCTCGCCGGTACGGCAGCTGTTCCGCTGTGTCGTGGAACCCAGCATGGGTTGGGCGTTCCGGTCGGCCGCCTCCACGGGCGGGGGCGCGCCGAAGGGGGACGGGCCGGACGGCGTCCGGTCCACGGCGAACGGACCCCCGGCTCCTCGGACGACTGCTCCTCGGACGACCGCTCCTCGGACGACCGCCCGGCCGGTGGCCGGGTCGACCGCCCCCGCGCCGCGTCGCGACGCCGACACCGGCGCCTGAGCAGGCAGCGAAACCGCCCGGCCGGCGGTGCCGGTGCGTCGCCGCGTGCCGTTGCGAAACGGGGCCGGATAGCGCTGGTCCGCACCGGTAAGGGGTGGCGGGAGCGGACCGCTTGTGGGATACGCCGCGGGGCGGGCCTGCCGGGGCCGCCCCGCTCTCGGTGTCCGGGCTGCGGGCGGCCGGACCGGACCCGTCAGCTCCAGGACCCTGGAGCTGACGGGTCCCCGAAGCCGAGGGTGGGCGGCGTCACGTACGGGGCGAGGTGGGGCGACATCGGCCCGTGGCCCATGGGGGCACGGATGTCGGCACGGTCGAGAGCCGCGGCCTCCATCGCGGCGTCACCCTCGCCGTAGGCGGCGGTCGCCTCCGTCGCGCCGAGCGCCGAGCCGTCGGCACCGCCCCGCATCCCGGTGAGGCAGTCCAGGGTCTGCGCGGTGAAGCGCGTCAGGGCGTCGCCGACGGGGCTTCCTGGCGGGCCACCGAGGCCGAGTCCTCCGCACGAGCCCGCCGCCTCGGTGAGGTCTGCGACGCACGCCCTGGCGTCGGCGTCCAGTTGGGTCGACTGCTCGGCGAACTCCGTCAACCGGCTGCGTACACCCTCCGGCGTGATGTCCCACTCCATCGGCTTCCTTCCCCGTTCGGTCGGCGACCGCCGAGCGGCGTCGGCGAGGGCGGCGTCGGCCGCCGCCACGTGGCGCGCCACCGCTTGCCGGGCGGCGCAGTGTCACCGCTCCACCACGCAGGCGGCGGTCCCGTCGGTTCCCGTCGCGCGGGCTCCCGCGAATGCTCTGGTCCTGTCACAGAGCCCGGGAGGCGGTTGTCCGGCGCAACTGCGGCCTGTTACACAGAATCACAGAGACGACCCGTCGAGGCGCCTGCCGGCGCCACCACACGGCGGGCACGCCCGGTGGCATGCGCCGCCACCGCGGCGCGGGCCGATGCGACGGGGGGCGACATGGCGCTGATCAAGACCACGGAGATCCCGGCCTTCTCGGGAGACCTGGGCACCTTGCAGGCAGCGACACAGCGGCTGAGCCAGGACGGCGACGCCGTCTACACCTCCGGGAACGAGCTGCACCTCACCTTTCAGGGGCTCGGCCATGATTACGCGGCGCCCGAGGCCCCGGAGCTCCTGGCCGCCACCACGCCGGTCCGCGAGAGCGGTGAGACCGTGCGCGCGAGCGTGACACGCGTGGCACTGGCGGTCGACAACTACGCCCGCGACGCGCAGACCATCAGCGCCCGGCTCAACGCCCTGCGAGCACGTGCGGCGGCGATCCCCACGGTTGCCGAGGACGATCCCGACCACGCGCGGCACGAACGGGAGAGCGACGAGATCCGGGGCGATGTCGCAGCGCTCGTCGCAGAGTTCGCGCGGATGGAGGAGGAGACCGTCCGGGCCGTCAACTCCGCACTCCCCTACGGCCCCGACCACGGCATGCCGGGCCCCTGGGCCCCCGGCTACCAACCGCCCTGGCACTTCCTGTCACCCCCACCGCCGCTCCCCTGCTTCGCCTCACCTGAAGCGGCGAACAGCTGGTGGCAGGGGCTCAGCGCGCAGGAGCGGGAACGCTGGATCCAAAGCAACCCCGCGGGAATCGGCGCACTCGACGGCATCCCGGTCGTGGACCGCGACCGCGCCAACCGCATCGTCTTCGACCGCTGGTGGGAACGCGAACGCCCCGACCTCGCCCTCCGCGACCATCTGGCGGAGCAGCCCGAGCGGTACGTGCGCGTACAGCGAAGTACCCGCGTCTACGAGGACGGGTACGTCGACGTGGAGACCCAGGCGTGGAAGCAGTGGAACGAGGAGCGGAAGCTTCTGATGGGCCCCGTCTCCGTCCACGACCGCATCAACCGGCTCGGACACTACGGCAGCTCCAACCTGCCGGAACCGTTCCTCCTCCACTTCGACCCGTCGGGACGCGGCCAGGCGGCCGTGGCGAACGGCAACCCGGACACGGCAGACCACACCGCGATCTTCGTTCCTGGCACCGGCTCCGACCTCTCGGAGTTCGGCAACAACGTGGATCGCACGGTGAGTCTGTGGCGGACCTCTGACACCCTGGCAAACCCGGGCGAGCAGGTGTCGACGATCACCTGGATCGGCTACGAAGCGCCGGAGACCCTGCCCGAAGCACGGAAGGGCGAGTACGCGGAGCGCGGTGGTGTTGAACTGAACGCCTTCCTCGACGGGATCGCTGCCTCACGGACGGCCGGTCCCGGAAACACGACGGTGATCGGCCACAGCTACGGCAGCACGGTCGTCGGTGAGGCCACTCAGGCGGAGGGGAGGGACCGGCAGATCTCGGCAGACAACATCATCGCGGTCGGTAGCCCCGGCATGACGGTCAGCAATGCCGAAGACCTCGGCGTCGGCGCCGAGAACGTGTGGTCCATGCAGGCGCCGCTCACCTCTGATCAGGTAACGCTCGGCCGCGTCTTCCACGGGAGGACCGACGGTTTCTTCGACGTATGGCCCAATGTGCCTTCGGACGCCGACTTCGGGGCCAACCGGATGAAGAACGACGCGAGCGACCACAGCGACTACTGGAGCTCCCGCCTGAACCTGCGCAACCAGGCGTTCGTCGTCGTCGGGGACCCCGGGATGGTGACGCATGACTGAGCGCGCCCGTCCCCTCCACCAGCGCGCGGCAGTATGCGCTGCCGCCGTCGTCCTAGCGATCTCTGGATGCGGTATGAACTCTGACAGCTCTTCCGAGCCCGCCGACTCGGCCGCGGAACGGTCTCACTCCGATGTTGCACGGGAGGTGACCGAGATGTCGCGGGCTCTCGCCCGAGCGAGCGGTCTGGGTGACGACTCGGTCCTAATGACGAGCGCGCCTGGTCGGGCGCCGTGCCCGTCCGGAGGCGACGATCCCGACTTGTTCACTGTGGAGCACGTGTGGTCGATCGCAAGCGCCTCGGAGCGGGATCTGGAGTCGGCGCTCGACCGAGTGCACGAACACGTCCGCGATGACGGCTGGTCGGTAGTGATGTACGGCCCGAACAGCAGCTCTGCGGAAGCCCTCGAACTGCGGGCCGAGAGTCCGGCTCTCGGCATGTTCGTCGAAGCGCTGTTCCTGGATGCGCGGAACGAGTCCAACAGCCGCACCGAATCGAGCATTGCGGTCACTGTCTTCACCACCTGCTACCGCTCTGCGGGCGATCACCGCTGAGGCCGGTCAGCGGCAGGACATCGCCATACTCTGACACGGCGAAGACCAGTTCCTCATTCGAGTACCGCTCCATGAGGCCGTCGGCCACGAGCCGGAGCAGGTTGGTCTTCCCGCACTCGCTGTCGCCGAGGACGATGAAGTGCTGGTCGTGGCCGGCCAGGTCGAGGCCGACGGCGGTGAGGTCCTCCCGGACGGCGAAGGGGACTGCGCTGCCGCCCTCGAAGGCCGGCAGGGCGGACGCGGCGAGCCGTGGCGGGAGCACGCGGACGGCGCGGACGGGCTCGCCCGTCCACGACTCGCGTACCCGGCGGACGGCTTCCTCCAAGCCGGCGGCGTTCTCCTCGTCCGCGGCACCGTCGACGCGGGGCAGCGCCGTGTGGGCGAAGAGCTGCACGTCGGTAAGGGCACGGCCCGGGGTGCCGGTGGGGACGGCTTCCATCAGCTTGCGGTCGATACCGCTGTCGTGCGGGTCGTTCAGACAGAATTCGAGTCGGCTGCCGCTCGCCCGAGTCCGGCCGGTGAATGCTCTGGTCCTGTCACAGAGCCCGGGAGGCGGTTGTCCGGCGCAACTGCGGCCTGTTACACAGAATCACAGAGACGACCCGTCGAGGCGCCTGCCGGCGCCACCACACGGCGGGCACACCCGGTGGCATGCGCCGCCACCGCGGCGCGGGCCGATGCGACGGGGGCGATATGGCGCTGATCAAGACCACGGAGATCCCGGCCTTCTCGGGCAGCCTGGAGACGCTGCAGGGGGCGACTCGCCGGTTGGGCAAGGACGCCGACGACATCTACAGCTCCGGGGACAGCCTGCACCTGACCTTCCAGGTGATGGGCAACCACTACAGCGCGTCCGAGACCGAGGACCTGCTGGCCACCACGGTGCCGGTGCGGGAGAGCGGCGAGTCGGTCCGCCAGAGCGTGACACGCGTGGCACTGGCGGTCGACAACTACGCCCGCGACGCCCAGACCATCAGCGCCCGGCTCAACGCCCTGCGAGCACGTGCAGCGGCGATCCCCACGGTTGCCGAGGACGATCCCGACCACGCGCGGCACGAACGGGAGAGCGACGAGATCCGGAGCGATGTCGCAGCGCTCGTCGCAGAGTTCGCGCGGATGGAGGAGGAGACCGTCCGGGCCATCAACTCCGCACTCCCCTACGGCCCCGACCACGGCATGCCGGGCCCCTGGGCCCCCGGCTACCAGCCGCCCTGGCACTTCCTGTCACCCCCACCGCCGCTCCCCTGCTTCGCCTCACCCGAAGCGGCGAACAGCTGGTGGAGCGGGCTGACCGACCAAGAGCGGGAACGCTGGATCCAAAGCAACCCCGCGGGAATCGGCGCACTCGACGGCATCCCCGCCGTCCACCGCGACCGCGCCAACCGCATCATCTTCGACCGCTGGTGGGAACGCGAACGCCCCGACCTCGCCCTCCGCGACCATCTGGCGGAGCAGCCCGAGCGGTACGTGCGCGTACAGCGAAGTACCCGCGTCTACGAGGACGGGTACGTCGACGTGGAGACCCAGGCGTGGAAGCAGTGGAACGAGGAGCGGAAGCTTCTGATGGGCCCCGTCTCCGTCCACGACCGCATCAACCGGCTCGGACACTACGGCAGCTCCAACCTGCCGGAACCGTTCCTCCTCCACTTCGACCCGTCGGGACGCGGCCAGGCGGCCGTGGCGAACGGCAACCCGGACACGGCAGACCACACCGCGATCTTCGTTCCTGGCACCGGGGCGGAGTTGTCCGGGGCGGAGAACGACCTCAACCGGATGGTGACGCTCTGGGAAGCCTCGAAGCGACGTGCCGCATCAGGGGACGAGGTCTCGACGATCACGTGGATCGGCTACGAGACCCCGCCGGAAGTCTTCTTCGACGCCACCGACCGAAGCTACGCAAGTGACGGGGCTCCGGTCCTCAACTCCTTCCTCGACGGTCTGGACGCGTCCCGTACCTCTGGCGGCGAGCGCAACACCACGGTTATCGCGCACAGTTACGGATCCACGTTGGTTGGAGAAGCTACCCAACAGTCGGGCCGGTCGAAGCCCATCGCGGCGGACAACATCATCGCGGTCGGCAGCCCCGGCATGGGCGTCGGCAACGCGGACGAGCTCGGCATCGGTGCCGAGAACGTGTACAGCGTTCAAGCGCCGGTCCACCGCGACCAGGTCGCGGAGGGCGGTCGCTGGTTCCACGGTGAGACCAACAGCGGCTGGAAGACCCATTTCGGTTTCGTGCCCTACTACGACGTCGACCTGGTACCGAACGTCCCAGCGGACCCGGACTTCGGCGCGACACGGATGAAGACCGAATCCAAGGATCACAGTGGCTATTGGAGGTCGCAGCTCGATCTCGACAACCAGGCTCACGTCGTCGTCGGCAGACCACAGGAGGTCACCCGTGAGTAGCCCCGTCCGTTCATCTGGGGTCCGGGCCGCTGTCGTCCTTGCCTCCCTTCTCGTCCTCAGCTGTGGAGCCCCCGTGACCGAAGAGAACACCGCCTCGTCCGGCGATCAGCCCCCACGCCTCGACCCTGCCGGGGTCGTCAGGGAAGTCACCGACGTCTCCGATCACATGATGCAGTTGCTGGAGCTGCCGGAGGCGAACGTCGAACGTCCGCTTCCGCCGGATCGCAGCTTCTGTCCGGACGGCGGCGGCAGCGAGCTCGCCTCGGTCACGGACCTCTGGCGGGCCACCCGGGCGCCCGAGGAGGACATGGAAGCAGCGATGGACCGACTCCATCGGGCGCTGTCCGACGAGGGATGGACCGTCGTGATGTTCGAGCCCAACAGCAGCGACGCGCAGAGTCTTGAGCTGCAGGTGGAGAAGGAGGCGGAAGGGCTCTTCGCCTACGCCAGGTTCGCGGACGCTCGCACCGGGAGGTTGGCGGAGGGCCAGGAGTCCGAGATCAGCGTTTCGGTCTTCACCAGCTGTTTCGAGGACACCTCGAAGAGCTGAGGGAACCCGGAACGGCGCGGGGGCGGACGACAGACCGCCCCCGCGCCGTCGCCGTGTCAGCGCATCGCTGTCTGGACGAGCTGGTAGGGGGCGCCTCGGCGGACCAGGACGCCGCGGCCGGGGGGCTGGGCGCTGGGGTAGAGCTTGGGAAAGAATTCGAGTCGGCTGCCGCTCGCCCGAGTCCGGCCGGTGAATGCTCTGGTCCTGTCACAGAGCCCGGGAGGCGGTTGTCCGGCGCAACTGCGGCCTGTTACACAGAATCACAGAGACGACCCGTCGAGGCGCCTGCCGGCGCCACCACACGGCGGGCACGCCCGGTGGCATGCGCCGCCACCGCGGCGCGGGCCGATGCGACGGGGGGCGACATGGCGCTGATCAAGACCACGGAGATCCCGGCCTTCTCGGGAGACCTGGGCACCTTGCAGGCAGCGACACAGCGGCTGAGCCAGGACGGCGACGCCGTCTACGCCTCCGGGAACGAGCTGCACCTCACCTTTCAGGGGCTCGGCCATGATTACGCGGCGCCCGAGGCCCCGGAGCTCCTGGCCGCCACCACGCCGGTCCGCGAGAGCGGTGAGACCGTGCGCGCGAGCGTGACACGCGTGGCACTGGCGGTCGACAACTACGCCCGCGACGCCCAGACCATCAGCGCCCGGCTCAACGCCCTGCGAGCACGTGCAGCGGCGATCCCCACGGTTGCCGAGGACGACCCCGACCACGCGCGGCACGAACGGGACAGCGACGAGATCCGGAGCGACACCGCGACATTGGTGGCCGAGTTCGCGCGGATGGAGGAGGAGACCGTCCGGGCCATCAACTCCGCACTCCCCTACGGCCCCGACCACGGCATGCCGGGCCCCTGGGCCCCCGGCTACCAACCGCCCTGGCACTTCCTGTCACCCCCACCGCCACTGCCGTGCTTCACGTCGCCCGAGACGGCGAACAGCTGGTGGCAGGGGCTCAGCGCGCAGGAGCGGGAACGCTGGATCCAAAGCAACCCCGCGGGAATCGGCGCACTCGACGGCATCCCCGCCGTCCACCGCGACCGCGCCAACCGCATCATCTTCGACCGCTGGTGGGAACGCGAACGCCCCGACCTCGCCCTCCGCGACCACCAGGCGGAGCAGCCCGAGCGGTACGCGCGCGTGCCGCTTGACGACCACACGTACCGAAAAGGGTACGTCGAGGTGGAGACCCTGGCGTGGAAGGAATGGAACGAACGCCGGAGGGAGCTCAATGCTCTCGTTCAGGTCCGCGATCGTCTCGACGGAAATGGTGCTTACACCCCACCAGCCAAGAAGGCGGACAGACTTCCACCGAGCTATCTGCTCCATTTCGACCCCTCCGGCCGCGGACGGATCGCCATCGCCACGGGAAATCCGGACACGGCCCATCACACTGCTGTGCTCGTGCCAGGTACGGGCGCCGAGCTTCGAAACGTGGACGGGGACATGGAGCGGACGGAGGACCTCTGGCGCGCGAGCAACCAGATGTCCCCCTCGAACGAAGAGGTCTCGACCATCACCTGGATCGGCTACGAGACTCCGCCCGAGATCATGTTCGACGCGACAAAACAGCACTACGCGGACGACGGCGCCTCGCTCCTCAATTCCTTCTTGGACGGACTCGATGCCACTCGAACTGCAGCCGGTGACCGCAACACCACTGTCGTTGCGCACAGTTACGGATCCACGACAACCGGCACTGCGACACAGCAACGAGAACAGCCCATCTCCGCAGACAGCATCATCGCCGTGGGAAGCCCAGGTATGACGGTCGGCAGCGCTGCTGAACTTGGTGTCGGCGCTGACAACGTCTACGCCATGCAGGCGCCGTTCCACCGGGACCAGGTCGCCGAGGGGGGCCGCTGGTTCCACGGTGAGACGAACAGCGGCTGGAAGACGCGCTGGGGCTTCGCGCCCTATTACGACCTCGACCTCGTGCCCAACGTGCCCTCGGACGAGGATTTCGGAGCTCGCAGGTTGGCCAACGACTCAGTCGACCACAGTGGCTACTGGGCCGGTGAGCTGAACCTCGAGAACCAGGCTGCGGTCATCATCGGACGACCGGAAAGGGCAACTTATGAGTAGGCGCAGTCGCTTCCGTCCGACACTTGCCGCCGCGGCGTTGCTCACAGTTCTCCTCACGAACGGATGTGGCCCGATGGACACCCCGGCCCCCGATACGTCAACCGAAGACTCGGCAGGCGAGCCGTCGACCGAATTCCCCGTCCGCCCCGTCGAAGAGGTCCGGGAAGAAGTGCGAGCACTTGCCGGCCGACTGGAGGGCCTGGTCGCGCCCTCGCTGGACCGGCAGGAGATCAGCGCTTACAAGGCGCCCTGTTCCATGGGCTACGGGCGATCGGACCTCTTCTCGTCAAGCGCCTCGGCTCGTCTGCAGGGGGCGCCCGAGGACGAGATGGAGTCCGGAATGACGAGGGTTCGGGACGACCTGAAGGAGTCGGGCTGGGAGATCCTCATGTTCGAGCCCAACAACAGCCCTGTTCAGGCGTTGGAACTGCGAGCAGAGAAGGTGGATGAGGGGTTGTTCCTGCGAGCCCTCTTCACGGATGCTCGCACCGGACGGCTACCCGAGGGCCAGGAGTCGGACGTGTACCTCAACGTCTTCACGCAGTGCTGGACCGACCCCGACGCAGAGGGCTGACGGCCCGGAACTCTCGCCGAGACCGAACCGCGACGCCGCATCGTCCGCCTCGCCCTGTCGGGCGAGAGCTGGCCGGTGGTGATGTCCGAGCAAGGTGCAGGGCATGCACCTACGCGTGGAGCGGTAAGCCGAAAGGTTCTTCGGCCACTCCCGGTTCATCGCCGCACGCACCGAAGGTCAGCGGGGTCAGCAGTCCGAGATCAGCCTCCCGGTCTTCACTGGCTGCTTCGAGGCGAACCAGACTGGGCAGTCCGACATCGAGGGGCGGCCTGCCGGGGCCGCCCCTCACTGGTGCGGTCAGAGCATCGCGGTCTGGACGAGCTGGTAGGGGGCGCCTCGGCGGACCAGGACGCCGCGGCCGGGGGGCTGGGCGCTGGGGTAGAGCTTGGGGAAGATCTGCCCCTCCTGCCGGTCGCCGGTCATCAGCAGGGTGGTGCCGCCGTTCTCCTTGAGCGACTGGAGGAACGGTTCGAAGAACCCCCGCGAGATGCCGGCCATCCGGCGGGCGACGACGAAGTGCAGGCCGATGTCGGGCGCGGAGGGGACGAACGGCAGGAACGGCTGCAACGGCCGCTGGTTGGCGGTGGCGAGCACGTCGTAGTCGTCGATGAGCACAACGATGCGGGGGCCGCTGAACCCCCCGGGCTCCATGGCCTCGGGCCCGAGGTCGCCCTCCGGCATCCGCTCCTTGAGCTTGCCTGCGATGCCGGTGGCCAGCCGGCCGGCGAGCTCCGTGTTGTGGGCGTAGCCGCCGCGGTACCGCTCGGGGACGGCGGTGCGGAGCCCGCGCCTGGGGTCGATGACGGCGAAGACCAGTTCGTCGTCGCTGTACCGCTCCATGAGGCCGTCGGCCACGAGCCGGAGCAGGTTGGTCTTCCCGCACTCGCTGTCGCCGAGGACGATGAAGTGCTGGTCGTGGCCGGCCAGGTCGAGGCCGACGGCGGTGAGGTCCTCCCGGACGGCGAAGGGGACTGCGCTGCCGCCTTCGAAGGCCGGCAGGGCGGACGCGGCGAGCCGTGGCGGGAGCACGCGGACGGCGCGGACGGGCTCGCCCGTCCACGACTCGCGTACCCGGCGGACGGCTTCCTCCAAGCCGGCGGCGTTCTCCTCGTCCGCGGCACCGTCGACGCGGGGCAGCGCCGTGTGGGCGAAGAGCTGCACGTCGGTAAGGGCACGGCCCGGGGTGCCGGTGGGGACGGCTTCCATCAGCTTGCGGTCGATACCGCTGTCGTGCGGGTCGTTCAGACGGAGCTCCAGGCGGCTGCCGAACGAGGACTGGGCGTTGATGCGGACGTCGTTCCAGCGCAGCATGCCGGCGACGACGTGGATGCCGTAGCCGCCGCCGCGGCGCAGCAGGTCGCCGATGGCGGGGTCGAGGTGGTCGAACTCCTCGCGGATGGCGCCGTAGCCGTCGATGACCAGCACGATCTCGGTGGAGCCGAGTTCGGGGAGGCGGCCGGCGGCCCGGGCGCGGCGGAGTGAGTCCACCGAGTCGATGCCGTGGTCGCGGAAGAGCATCTCGCGTTCGGCGAGCATCGAGCGGATCTCGTCGACGGTGCGGGTGACGCGTTCGCGGTCGGTGCGGGTGGCGATGCCGCCGACGTGGGGCAGCCCCTCCAGGGGGCGGAGGCCGCCGCCGACGAGGTCGAGCCCGTACACGGCGACGTCGCGAGGGGTGTGGGTGAGCGCGAGGGAGAGGACGAGGGTGCGCAGGAGGGTGGTCTTGCCGGACTGGGGTCCGCCGATGACGGCCTGGTGGCCGCCGGCGACGGTGAGGTCGATGACCCACTGGCCCTGCCACTGCTCCCCCGGGTCGTCCAGCAGTCCGACGGGGACGCGGAGCGGGCCGAGTGGGGCGCCGCCCAGGCGGAGTCCGTCCGGGGTGGTGGTGATCCCGCCGCCGGCGCTGTCCAAGGTGAGGGCGGCGGGCAGCGGGGGGAGCCAGATCTGCCGCACGGGGTCGGCCGCGGTGGTGAGTGCGCCGACGACGGTGGAGAGCAGGGTCGGGGTGTCCTTGGTGTCGCGCTCCGGTGGGGCGGTGCGCGTGGCGGCGGGCTCGCCGACGGGCGCGGACGGGAGGTTGCGTGCGGGGAAGACGGTGACGGTCGGGGTCGCCGCCTCGGCGGGTGCGCGGCGGACGGGGCCCTGGTGGGCGCCGGAGACGTAGGCGGCCTTGAAGCGCTCGTAGACGCTGGTGTCGACCTTGAGGTAGCCGAACCCGGGGACCGGCGGGAGCTCGAAGGCGTCCTTGCTGTCGAGGACGGTGCGGCTCTCCTCGGCGGAGAAGGTTCGCAGGCCCAGGCGGTAGGAGAGGTAGGTCTCCAGGCCGCGCAGCTTCCCCGACTCGATGCGCTGGCTGGACAGCAGCAGGTGGACGCCGATCGAGCGGCCGATGCGGCCGATGGAGAGGAAGAGGTCGATGAAGTCGGGTTTGGCGGTGAGGAGTTCCCCGAACTCGTCGATGACGACGAAGAGGTGGGGCAGCGGGTCGAGGTCGGGCCGGGACCTGCGGCGGGCGGCGTTGTAGTCGCCGACGTTGGCGAAGTGGCCCGCGTCCTTGAGGACCTGCTGCCGCCGCTTGACCTCGCCGGCGAGGCTGGCGTGGACGCGTTCCACGAGGCCGGGGACGCTCTCCAGGTTGGTGATGACGCCGGCGACGTGCGGCAGCGGCTCGAACGGGGCGAAGGTGGCGCCGCCCTTGTAGTCGACGAGGACGACGGCGAGGTCCTCGGGCGGGTGGGTGGCGACGAGCGCGAGCAGCAGGGTGCGGAGGAGCTCGCTCTTGCCGGATCCGGTGGCGCCGACGCACAGCCCGTGGGGTCCCATGCCGAGTTCGGCGGACTCCTTGATGTCGAGCATGACGGGTTCGTGCAGGTCACCGACGCCGATCGGCACCCGGAGGAAGTCGCGCTCTCCTCGGGGCGCCCACAGGCGGGCGGGGTCGACGTCGTCGGGCTCGTCGATGCCGAGGAGTTCGGGGAAGCTCACGGGGGCGCTCAGCGGCGAGTCGCCGGCGTCGGACTCCGGGGACAGTCGGAGCGGAGCGAGGAGTCGCGCGAGGCTCTCGGACTGCTGCGGCGGGCAGTCGTCGAGGGTTCCGCGGAGCCGCCGCGGTGTCGGGTGCCGCAGGTCCTCGATGGTGAGTCGGTCGCCGTCCACGACGATGCGGACGCTGACGTCACCCGGTTCGTCCACGCGCCGGGTGACGGGGTGGAGGACGGTGACGCCCAGTTCGGGGAGGGAGACGGTCTCGTCGGTGCGGGCGAGCTCGGTGGCGGGCCCGTCGGGGGTGTCGAGGACGATGAGCAGGCGGCTGATGTTGTCGAGTGCGGACTTGTTGCCGAGGCCGCGGCGGATCTCGGTCACCCGGGCGGCGCGGGTGCGGAGTTCACCGGCGATGACCGCCGACAGCTCCGCCGGGTCGGCGGCGATGCGGCGCACGGCTCCGGCGGCGTCGGTGGCGTCGGGGTCCAGGGCGTGCGGCAGCCACTTCGCCCACTCGTAGTGCCCGAGCCCGTCGGCGGGGGCGCAGAGCGCCATCCCGAGGTCGTCGGGGGCGTGGGAGACGGCGGCCTGGGTGAGGAGCACCCGAAGCACGCGGAGGGTGTCCTTGCGGCTGCCGACGACGGAGACGTTCCCGACCCGGTCCAGGGGCACGGTCAGCGGCATGTCGGGGGTGGTTCCGAAGCGTTCGCACAGTTCACCCGCCTCGTTCAGCATGAACGGGTCGACGGGGGTGATCGCGGTGCTCTGGCTGCGGTCGATCTCCAGCACGCGTTGCGGGACGGGGCCCGCACCGAGCCGCAGGTGGAGGAAGTCCGGGTCGCGGCGGCGGCGTTCCCAGAGCCTGGCCTGGTCGGCGAGGATGTCGACCAGCGCGGCGGGCGGCGGGTGGGCGGCGCGGGCGGTGGCACGCCGGTGCCGGTCCTCCTCGGCGAGTTCCTCGCGGAGTTCCTCCAGGTACTCCAGGTAGCGCTCGCGCTGGACCCGGCGGCGGCGGCGGGCCTTCCCCCGCTGCGAGAAGAACATCGCGGCGGCGCCGATGACGGCCGCGACCAGCACGAAGACCCCGATGACGGCGAAGCGGCTGCTACGCATCACGGTCATCATCACCATGGAGCCCATCACGCCGACCATGGGCATCATCGCGGCGAGCGGCGACATCGTGTCGCCCTCCGGCAGGTTGGGCGGGGCCTCGATGCTGCGTCGCTCGGGTGCGGAGAGGGGCGGCACGGTGCGCGCGGGCCGGTGGACCATCTGCGGGCTGTTGAGCGGGGTCAGCGGGGAGCGGCGCGGCGGGCCGAGCGGACGGGCCGGATCACCGTCACCTCGGTGTGCGAGTGCAGCTGTACCCGCACGCATCGGTCGAGCTC
>NZ_JAAVJB010000063.1 GCF_012034385.1 Streptomyces spiramenti | reverse complement strand
GGCGGGGAGGCGGCGGTGCGGCCGACCGGGCGCCCCGTCGCGGCGCCCTCCCTCCGATGGAGGGCGGGGCGGTCGTCGCAGGGCGCCGCCAGGGGCGCGACGGTGGGTGGCGGTCGCCGTACGGGCCGCCGGTGCCGGCCGGCCGACGGTCAGACCTGGGTGCCGCCGTCCGCGTCGGCTCCGGCCGGCCGGTCGACGGCGGATTCCCGCGCGGGCGGCACCGCGGCGTCGCCCGAGGCGGAGAGCGCCGTCGCGCCGGCACCCGGCTTGCCGTCGAGGAGCTTGCCCACGCGGGCGCGGAAGTCCTTCATCATCGCGGAGGCGTTCTTGCCCGGCCCACGCGGATCGATCTTGCCGGCCTGCCATTCGGCGTGGGCGAGGACGCTGTACTGGTTCCAGCCGTGAGCGCGGCAGATCGCCGCGGTGTAGCGGGCGATGGCCTCCAGTTGGGCGGCGGGCCAGGGGTCCTTGCCGTCGCCGAGGTTGATCGCCTCAATGCCGTAGAACCGCGAGTTCCCGTCTTGGCTGGAGGCGCGGGGCGCGGGCAGGCTCTTCTCCTCGCGGATCACCGCCGCCAGGACGTCGGGGTCGCCGTTCCCCGCGTGGTTGGCGCGGCCGTGGCCGACGAGGTGCATCCGGCCCTGCTTGTCGGCCACGGCGTGGCAGAGCGGCCCGGGAAGCCCGCTGTACCCGTCGCGGCAGATGCGGACCGAGGCGTCGGTGCCGGAGGTGACGGTGTGGTGGATCATCACACCGTTCACGGGGCCCCAGCCGGTGCCGCGGCTGCCTCTGTTGTGCGTACGCCACGAGCCGACCTCGACGACGTCGACGCCTTCGGCTCGGAGGGCTGTGATCAGGTTGGCCGGTGTGAGGGGGGTGGCCATCGGAGCCTCCATGGGGTCCGGTCTCGTGCGTCGCGGCGGCTGGCCGCGCCGGGTGCCGGCGTCCGGGGTGCCGGGCGCCGGGAGCGCTGCATGTGGTCGGGAGCGCGGCGTCTGTGGGGGCGCCGGGGAGCAGGCGGGTCGAACGCCGGACTGCTCGGTCGGCGACGAACCCCGTTTTCCGGGCGGTGCGTTCGGTGGTCGTCTCGGTTTCGTTCGCTCAGTGGTACGGGCGGACCAACGTAGCCGCCGCGTCCGGCGATCGGTACGACCCGAGTCGTGTGTCATCCCAAGGGGTGTCCGCGTGAGCGCAGTTGGCCGGAACCCTGTTCCCACGGAAGTCGTACGTTCGAGGCGCGCCCCCGGCAAGCTCCGGCGTACGCCCGCTGCCCTCGCCACCGCACTCCACCGCAGGTCGGAGGGTCGGCCCCCGAGTCGGCGCGGCCCGCGGCGCACTGGATCCGGCCGTCCCGGAGTGGGGCGGCGCCGGCGGGCGGGCGGGGCCGGGGCACCGTCTTGGCCCGGTTCGGGCGCGGGTGTTCGGCCGAGGTGTTCGTTTCCGCGCCCGGGAGGTTTCGACGGCCGGAACGGGCTCCGGGCGCTGCCGGGTCCCGGCGTCGGGGCCCAGTGCGCGTACGCACCGACGCGGGCGCCGCGGCTGCCACGGGCCGGGCAGCCGAACGGTCCGCGTGGGCGCGGTCGTTCGACGGTCCGGAGAGGCCGGGCGCCACGACCGACGGGGGGCACGGACCGACAGAGCGGCTCAGGGAGCCGTGATCACCACGGAGGCGGTGTCGGCGGATCGGGAGGCGGTGATCTCGGCACCCCCGATGACGGTGGTGTCCCTGCTGGTCCGGTCCGTGGCGCCGAGCGAGGCGAAGGCGTCGGTGACCCACACCTCCGCCGCGCGGCGTTCGACGCCCTCGACCCCGGCCGCGGTGACGCAGTCGGCGAGGAACTCCCACTGCCCCGCGGGGAAGTCGGGCACATCGGTGGCGGTGCAGTTGATCTCGGTGGCTCGGCCGTCCGAGTCGGTGAACGCCTCGGCGGAGAGCCGCAGCCCGCCCTCGCCCTCCCTGGTCTCGGTCTGCCAGCGCAGCCTCCCCGTCCCTTCGCTCGTGGTGATCTCGACCCCGGATTCCGTCCAGTTGACACCGTGGACCCCTGCCAGATGCTCGGCCCAGTCCGCGACGTCGACACCGATCAGGGCGGCGATGCCCTCCGGCAGCCCCTCTCCGGGCGCTCCGGGCTCGCGTTCGCCACCGGCGTCGTCGTCCGCACCCGGCCCGCCGGGGTCCTCGGCGGTCTGCGCGGGGTCGGGCGTGCCGGCGGTGTCCGAGGGCTCGGAGGTGCAGCCTGCGAGCACGAGTAGCAGCAGCGCGGCGGGGAGTGCGGCCCGCTGGGGGCGTGTTGTGTACGTCATGCCCGCACACTGCCCCAACGGACCGGCCGTTGCGCGTCGGTCAGGGCAGCGGTTGCCGGGCGCTGTGGTGCACTTCGCCGCGCGCGGTGCGGAGTTCGGTGGCGCGGTGGCCCGCTCGCGCCGGGAGCGCCCTCCCGCGGACGCAAGGATCGGCGGGACGCGTGAGCGCCCGCGAGCTGTCTGCGGGGCGGGCAGGCCGGCGGCCCCGAAGGGCACGCCGGGAGCGGACCGGGACATCCGGTCCGCATCCGTAACGTGGCGAAGTGTCGGATCTCCCGGAAACCGACACAGACTTCTGAGCTCTGCCTGAGGTGGTTCCGTGGCGTTATGTCGCGCTTGGAGAAAGCCGCAACGTGTCCGCAACTGCGCGCTTCCCCGACCTGGGCATAGCCTCAGCAGCGGACACCCGTGACGCGCAGCTGGAGCCAGCCGACGATGCCGACCGTTCCGCCGTCCCGCCCTTCGCAGACCCGACCCGTGAGTCGCCACCGAACGCTGGTGGGCCGCGGGCACCGGGCGCGGGGTGCGACCAGGCGCTCCGGGTGTTCCGCACCCCGTCTACTCCGACCCTGAGGTATCGCCCATGACCCAGGAGCCAAACCCCCGTTTCGCCGACACGTTCGCGCGACGCCCGACAGTAGGCCGTCGAGGCCTACTTCCCGGTAAGAGGGTCTACACCTCCACCGCCTGGACCGTCGCCGTGGCCGCCCTCGTGGCCGCGACGGCGTACGGCGCGTCCGCCGTCATCCCGGGCGACGCGGACGAGGACGCGCTCGTGGCACCGGTCTCGTCCAGCAAGGCGCCCGAGCTTCCCGACAAGCCGCAGCCGAGTCCCGACGCCGAGGAGGAGGACGAGAACGAGGCCGAGGAGGACCTGACCGACGTGGTCCAGGTGGCGCCGCCGCCCGTCGCCGCCGTCGAACAGGTCGAGCCCGAACCCGAGGAAGAGGAAGAAGAAGAGGAGCAGGAGGAAGAGGTAGAGGAGGAGGAAGAAGAGGAAGAGGAGGAGGCCGCGCCGCCCGTCAAGTCCGGGACCGTGGCCAACAACGCCCTCGCCGCCCTCGATGACGGCGGCACCTACCGGCTGCGCGCCGGCACCGGCGACAACCTCTGCCTCGACGTCGCCTGGAGCGTCACCAGCTCCGGCGCCGACCTGCACCAGTGGAACTGCAACGACTCCACCGCCCAGCAGTTCACCCTCCGCAAGGACGGCGACGACGGGGTCTTCAACCTTCAGGCCATGGGCAACTGCATCGATGTCAACGGCAGTTCGCAGTCCCCCGGCGCCAAGGTCCACCAGTGGAACTGCAACGGCACCGACGCGCAGCGCTGGCGGATGGAGAGCGTGGGTGACGGCGTGTTCCGACTGCGCTCCGTCGTCAGCGGACACTGCCTCGACGTGGCGGGCAACTCCTCCGACGTGGGCACCAAGATCCACCAGTGGAACTGCAACGACGCGCGCGCCCAGCGCTGGACGCTGGAGCGCCGCTGACGCGCTTCCGCAACGGCAGCCGCTGAGCGGTGACGCACGAGGGCCCGTGGCAGGGGAACAACCCCGCCACGGGCCCTCGTGCGTCACGTGACGGGCCGGGCGGCGGTGGTCGCCCGTGAGGGCGGCCCGAGCCGGCCGCGGGCTCCCGGGAGGCGGCCGGGGCGGGGAAACCGCTCTCAGTCCCACTGGTTGAACACGGCGCCGCCGAGCGTCCGCGTCCCGTGGTATCGGGCCTCACGCCGTTCGACGGGTGTGAGGGCGTCCCACCCCGCGTGGTCCAGGTCGAGTCGCAGCGTCTCCCGGCCGAGTACCTCGAACCCGGCGTGCCGGAACGCCGCAGCCCACGGCGGCGGCGTCAGGAAGTCGTCGCGGTGGAGGTCGTGCGACCCGTCGACGAACGCGACCCACCGCAGGTGGCAGTGGCCGAGGACGGTGTGGGCGGCGCCCAGCCGGTCCGTGAGTACCGCCCGGTGGAACGTCTGCGGGTACGCGCGGGGCTCCGACGCTGCCACCCGTCCCCTCGCGGTGCGCGCGGCGTGGTGGAGCGCCGCCCGGAACTCGCGATGTGCGACCTCCGGGAGCGCGCCGTCGTCGGGGCGGGCGAACCCCGTCGCCCCGTAGGGCAACAGACCCTGGGACGGAATGGTGACGACGGCCCGGCCCTCCCGTCCGGCGATCTCGCTCCGCCGCTCGTCGGCCACTGCGTTCAGCCTGCGGGGTCGTCTCCATGGTCGGACGGACCGCCGTCGCCGCGGAGGAAGTCGTGAATGGCCGCGGCGATCGCGGTACCCAGGGGAATGGGCACCGCGTTGCCGATCTGTCGGGCGATCTCGGTCTTGGAGCCGCACCATCGGTAGCCGAGAGGGAATCCCTGAATTCTGGCCGCCTCGAAATGGGTGATCGGGCGGGGCTCCACGGGGTGGAGGTATCGCCCCTTCTCGGGCTTGAAGAACTCGGTGCGGATCGTGACGGAGGGCTCGCCGAGACGCAGGCGTCCCATGACGTCGCCGGAACCGGAGTTGTGGTTGTCCCAACTGGGAGTGGAAAGGTACGTCACCCTCGTTCGCACGCCACTGAGGTCCGCCTCACCGAAGGTCCGGATGATGCCGCCCTCGGTCACCGTGAACCATTTCTTCCGCAGGTCCTTTCGGTTCCCGCCCGGAGGGATCACCTGGTAGCGAGCCAGCGAGAGCGGCGCCGGATTCCGCCCGAAGTGCAACTGAGAAGTGGTGAAGACGCCCGGGAGTACAGCGTTGACTTCGGGAACGTGTTCTTTCTCGTCGGGGAGTTCGGTACCGGTGATCGACAGCTCGGACGACTCGGCGAAGACGGTGTCCACCGGCCGCCAATCGGTCGGCGGCGGCACGGGGTTCTCACCGAACAGGCGAGTCCTTGCGTCGGTGGCACGTCGAGAGGGCTTGATGTGGGTGGCGGCCGGATACGCCATGGCTCGACTGACCTCCACGTCCCGGCGCACGCCTATGAGGATCGCTCGCCTGCGGGCCTGGACGGCGCCGTAGTCCGCGGAGTTAAGGAGGTAGCGGCTGTACCTCTTCGCCTGCGTTTCCCCCGGGTCGTGCCCCGGGGGGTCCACCAGCCGGTAACCGTCGAGCTTGCCCCCCTCCCCCACTTCCGCCAAGAGGTTCTCGAACTCGTCCGACTTCAGGAACCGGTCGACGTTCTCGATCACGAAGACCTTGGGCCGCACGGCGGCAACGATTCGGACGTAGTCCTCCCACAGGCGATTCCGTTCCGAACCGGTCCGACGGCGATTCAGCGCGGAGAAACCCTGACACGGTGGGCCACCGACCACGACATCTGCGCACTGCGCCTGGGCGTCGGGCTGCCAGTCCTCGATGTCACCGACATGGACCCGCCCCGCGGGCAGTCGCGTGTCGGTCCTGCCGCTTCCGAAGTTCACTGCGTACGTGGCGGCAGCCGCGCGGTCGTGTTCGACTGCCGCAATGCTGTGGAACACCGGGCCGCCGTCCCGGCCACCCACGGGACGGAATTCGTGGAAGCCCTGCGTGAACCCTCCGCAACCGCTGAACAGGTCGATGACCGTGATGGGCTTCGGAGTAGGAGGGGCGGACGCACACATGGGAGTGATCCTAGCCGCCCAGGGCAGCCGCCAGCGCTCGACCGACAGCGGCAGCCAGCGGCGGCGGCATCGCATGCCCGATCTGACGGTACCTGGAGGTCTTGCGGCCGACGACGTTCCAGTCAGGAGGGATTGCCTGGATCATCGCTGCCTGCTCGACCGTGAGCCTCGGCTGCCCGTCCACGGCGAAGGTCGCTCGGGGAGGGGCGTCGCCGAGACTCTGACCGTTGACACCGAGCGCCGCCCAAGCCCTCTTGCTGCCCGTGGGTCCGAGGTCGGCTCCGCCCCGACGATCCGAACCCCCGACAAGCATGGGCGCCACGACATCGGCGTTCGCGGCCCAGCGCTCCGCCCCCGGCCAGCCGTCGGAGGCCATCGAGGGGCCGAGTACCCGGCCGACGGTCGGGGCACGCGAAGCCTCGGGCTCCGGCCAGGAGAACCGCGACGAGTACGGCTCCCGCAGCGCCACAAGGAAGCCGCTCCTCCGGTTCTGCGGCACGCCGAAATCCGCTGCGTTCAGCACCCGCCACTCCGAGCGGTAGCCCGCTTCACCGAGGCGGTACTCGATCGCCTTGCGCTCGGTGGCGAGCACATCGCTGTCCACCAGATCGGGAAGGTTCTCGAACATCAGCGCCTTCGGGCGCATCAGGAGGGCCAGCCTCACCGCCGTGTCGAGCACGCTGCGTTCCTCCGCGTCATCTGACCGCCCGCCGCTCGCCACGGATGCGAGCCGAGGCAGGCCACCACTCAGCAGGTCGATGTCCGACGTTGCCGGGTGTGTCGTCGGGTCGAAGTCCGCCACGTCCATGCAGACGACGTCCCAGGCGGGCCGATTGTGCTTGATCGTCGCGCAGGCGTCGGGCTTGCTGTCGACCAGGAGAACCGGGTCGAAGCCGGCAGCTTCCAACCCCAGGGCCTGGGCCCCGGCCCCCGCACAGATCTCGACCGAGCGGAACGGGGGACGGGAACCTCGCACCGGGGGCGTCACCGATGCAGGCTGCGAGGCCGGTGGCAGCTGGGGTGCGACACCGTTCGGGACGTCCGTGTGGTCGCGGTCCCGCCGGTGGCGCTGTCCTCCCGTGCCCGGCCCCGGCGGCCCCCCTGTGCGCTGGGCCTCGACGGACTCCCGAGCGACCGAACGCAGCTCCTGGTCCAGGGCGTCACCGTCGACGGCGTCGAAGAGAACGAAGGGGGCGAGACGGAGGAGCCTCTTCAGGAAGTCCTGGAGAGTCCTGCGCTCGTTGAGCCCTGCGAGGTCGAGGTCCTCCCACACACGGAGGATCGCCCGCACGAGGTGCGGGCTTCCGCCGAGCGCCACTCGTCGTGCGTAGATCTGGTCGAAGGCGGCCTCGCCCAGGATGCCCAGTGCCGCGTAGGGCGTCGGGCTGTCGGGATCCCGGACGAGTTGGGCCCGCCACCACAAACGCCCGAACACGTGGCGAGTGAGGTCGGTGGCCATGACGCGGTCCTTCGGCGGTCGCGGGTACCGCCAGTGGGCGACGTCCGGGAGCAGGACGAGCGCGAGGAACGCCCAGACGTCCCGTGACGCGGCCTCCGCCGGGACCATCCCTGTCTCGGCATGGAGGAGGGCGGCGACCCCGATGTCGAACTCGGCGTTGCGCACTCGGTCGGACGCGTCGGGGAAACCGGCCTGGGCCGCGAGCCCGAGTACCGCGGTACGGAGCTGCCGCAACCGTTCCGCCGAGACGCGGTCGCCGCCCGTCGCCACGTAGACGGCGGAAGCGTGGGACGTGGCGGCACGTGCCGTGAGCTCGGTGATCGTCAGGTGCTGGTACTCGTCGCGGAGCGGGCGTGCCTGGTCGGTGAGGAGTCGAGGGTAGAGGAAACTCATCCGGGCACCTCGAAGATCTTGACCGCCGCCTGGAGGTCGGAAGCGAACAGGGCCGACGACCCGCTCCGGCGGAGCCGGACATCGGTGATGGACTGGTCGGGAAAGAGCCGATCGAAAAGGCTCGACAGAGTCGCGCCGAGCGATCCTTCGGGGAAGCCGGCATCGTCGGCGAAATCGTCGGAGTCCAGCGCGTACTCGATCATGCTGCGAGCCGCGTCGGCGTAGACGGCGGACAGCACAACCGAGTCGAGTGGCCGCGGCCTCCCCGCATTCTCGAAGGCTGTCGCGGTGACGGTGTTCTTCTCGTTGACGAGCAGGAGCAGCGAGCCCATGGTGGCGCTCTCCAGGCTGCCGCTGATCTGCAGGTGCCAGGCTGCCCTGTCCGGGAAGGACGTGCGAGCGAAGTCGATGACCGCCATGGGGAACTGCGGTGCGTCGCCCTGCAGACGGACTTCGTCCCGCCGGCTCCACAGGACGGAGCCCGCCCGTCTCGGCGCGGAGGGACGGGAATGCGTGTGCCGCTCGGCCAGCACCAGCACCGTGTCGAGCAGAAGCAGCCCGCCGAGGTCCGAGCCGCGGAGCAGGACGTCCAGGTCGACCGTGACGGTGCCGTCGCCGGTCATCCGTTCGTGCTGAGCCGGGCCGCTGAGGTTGGAGCCGGTGGCGGTCCACACGGCGGCGAGCGCAAGGGCCGCGTCGCCGGCGAGCCCGGACTCGGCCCGGACCCGATCGAGGTCGACGCGGACGCTGCTCCGCAGCTGCAGATCCATGTGGTAGTCCCAGTCCGGCAGCGCGCTCGGCAGGGGCACCTCACCGTCCTCGGTCACGAGCGACCACGGGCCGGCGGCAACGGCTTCCTCGGACGGAGCCCGGTAGGGCAGCGCGTGTCGGGTCACGGTGCCTGCACCGCCCCGACCTTGACGGTGATCTCGGTCATGGTGTCGGGCGCAGGCCTCACCAGAACTCGTAGCACGGCGTCACCCCCCTGCATCTCGCAACTCTCGGATGCGATCAGGTCCCCGGCATGGTCCTCCCAGCCGATCAGCGACGGCATGACCGCGCCGAGCGGCGGGTCCGTCTCGCGACCACCGGCGCCCGGCAACGTCACCGCCAGGTCGATCCGGACCCGCTGGGCCCCCGCGACCGGCAGTCGGAACTCCTGGACGAGGACGGTGTCGGTGCCGCGATCGTCGTAGTAGGGCTCACCGACGTACTGCACGCGCGGACGGCGCCGTGAGCCTCCGGCCTGTGCCGCCCCCGTCGGCCCGGCCCACTGCTCCGCGTCAGTCGCGGCGTCGCCGCCGGGCGGCTGTCCGGTGGCGGGGCCTCCGGACGCCCGAGGGTCGGCTTCGTTGCTGTCGCGCTCCGTTCGCCGCGGCAGTCGACGAGTGCTTCCCGGCTTGGTGAACGCGGTGCCGCCTCCCGCCCCCCACGCGCCCCCGACGAGCCCGGAGAAACGCGAACTGGCGGCTCCCAGAGCGACGGTGCTGCTGCCCGATCGGGCTTGCCCGCCGAGTGAGAGCAGGTCGTTCAGTTCTTCGCCGATGCGCCGGAACGTCGTCTGCACGAAGGTGCTCTCGGGTTTCTCGAGCGACTGCGGATTCCACGCGTCGTGCGTGGGTGGCTCGGCCTTCGCGTAGATCTCGTCCATGCTCTCGTGGGCGCGGAACACCCCGGCGTACCCCTGGTTGACACTCGGTGGTCGCGGGCCCGCGAAGTAGGTGACGACGAGTTCGGCGGGTCGCATCAGGCACACGTGATGCACCACCTCCTCGATGCCGAGCATCCGCGAGGCGTGGGTGGGCGTCAGCTCGGGCATGATTCGCTTCTCCAGGCCGAGAAGCCCCAGCTGCCGCTTCGGCTTGTGGCAGACGAGCTCGCTGCCGTCCGTCCCTGCCATTCTTTCGTGCGCGGCGACGAAGAGGTTGAGCGGACGGATCTCCCGCGGGTCGGGCACCGGGTGCGACACACCGTCGCAGGTCACGGAGAAACGCATGGCGGGCAGCGCCGTTCCGTGGGAGATCATCTTGGGCCACAGGTGCCAGGCGATCGTCTCGGCCAGGTAGTCGGCCGCCGCAGACGGCTCCAATTCGTCCAGGTGAGGTTCGATCACCACGACGGTGGTTCCGGTCTCCTCGCCGGCGAAGCGCTTGAGGCCGAGACGCTGGGCCACCTGCTCCGCCTCACGGCCGATCAGGGGTTCGACGACTTCGCCCGACGTGTCCCCCCACCAGTGCCGGCCGGTGTACCGCCGGCTGCCCCGGTCGTCGGCGACCACGTGGCTCTTCCAGAGGGTGCAGCCGATGAGTCGGGTCTCGAAACCGTGGGCCGTGCGGCATCGCGAGTGCACCAGGACGGTCCCGGGCCGGGACAGCAGGTAGAAGATGCCTTTGCCGAAGCCGTAGGTGCCACCGCCCAACACCGTGTCGCGCGGCTCGCCGATGTTGCGGACGAACGAGACGAAATCACGCTCCGGACCCACTGCGGCGTCCGCCCGTGTGGGACCGCCCAGACCACAGGTGCCCCGGTCGGAAACGGCCAGCAGCTGGATCGGGCCACGCCTCAGGTGATCGCGCAGCGGAAAGTGCGCCGCGTCGACCGGAGCGCCCTGAGTCAGCAACTCTCGCCATGCTGCCCGGTGAGCCGGGCCGACCGTCCACATGTCGAGGCTGTAGTCGACCGGCCCGGGGGTGAGCGGGGAGCGGGCGTCCCAGCTGTTCTGGGCCGACTCGCGGACCAGGATGGTGAGCAGGTCCAGCTCGGGGCGGCCGAGTTGATTGCGGATTCCCTCGGCGGCGCTGGCGCCTTCCGGAGGGTAGGCCTGGGAGAACCAACCGGGTGCGGTCATGCGGGCTACTCCTTGATCATCCGGTCGATCACCCGCGACGTGTCGTCGGCGGACAGGGCGGGCGGGATCTGTCCGGAGAGGTCGACGGTGTACTCGACGTCCAGGACCGGCACCGGAACACCGGCGGCAACGAGTGCCCGGCCCGTCAGGCTCGGAAAGCCGGCGTCGACCCGGTACCAGCGCTCCTCGATCACCTGGAACCGAACATCGCGATACAGGTCGGCGTCGGACGGCCGGTAGCCCGCCGCGGCGAGCAATGTGAGCAACAAGTACTCGTCGTCGCAGAGACGACGGGCCCGGTCCACGAGTTCCGGGAACGCCGTGCCGGGGCCGTTCGCCCCGGTGCGCCGAAGCCGGAACCAGGCGAGGCAGAGCGTGCCGCCCTCCGGCGGCTCCAGCTGGTCGAGGCCGTGCACCCGCGGACGCCGGCCCTGCGCGGCCGTGCTCGACTTGACCTCGACGGCGGTGACATCGGTCGAGAAGTCGTGGCGGTGACCCGACGGGCCACGCCAGATCCGGTGTGCACTCGGGTCACTCGCGAGCAGCCGGCCGAGCAACGTCAGCTCACCGAAAAGCCCCGCGAGCTGCTCGGCCCCCAGCGGTGCGGCCCGAGCCAGAAAGAGCGCCTTCCAACGATCGAGGACCTCGTACAGGGCTCTCACGGGATGTGCGGACGCTCTCTCGACCTCGCCGAGCACGTCGGCACAGAGCTCGGTGAACAGGTCGTGGAGATCGTTCCGCAGGCAGGTGAGGTCCACGTAGTGCTGGTAGGTGTCCTCGTCCTCCAGCGGCCTCTTGCGCAGGCGCAGCACGGGACCGTCGAGCCCTGTCCGTACCTTGGCATGCGTCGGAACCGGTACGAGGAGGTGTCGGTTGCCCTCGTGGTCGACCGCGGCGGCGAGCGGCCCCCGATCGGAGACGACGGTGAGTTCGGCGACCCGCAGCCGCCGTGCCTCCGAGACCCGCTCGGCCTCGAGCGCTGACCAGTGGTCGGCCAGCAACCGACGGAGGTGCTCCTCGATCACGCCTCCTCGCCGTCGACGAGGCTGTAGTCCTCGTCCTCGATCGTCACGTCGGTGAGATCCGCAGAGATGTACTTCTCCACGGCGCTGTCCTCGAACTGCGGCTCGGGGAAGACCATGCCGACGCCGATGACGTGCTCCTCGGCGTCGAGCGGCGCGCGCAGCTTCTTTCCCGGCTCCGGCTCCGAGATCCGGTCGATCGGGTAGAGGACGAGCAGACCAGTGGTCGGCAGTTCACGCCGCCGCAACTTTCGAATGTCGCTCTCCGTCAATCTGCCCACGTCGCCGGTCAGATCCACGACGGCGTCACGACGGCTCATGAGCGTCTTGATGTCCGCGAACCCCGATGTACCGTCGTCGACCTTCAGACGGGCACGTGAGTTCCGCCCCACCCCCACGCCCGACCCGAAGTCGAATATCCCGCCCTTGGGGGTTCCGACGACCGCGACGTTCCAGCGCTGCAACGCGGCAGCCGAGGACACGCGCTTCCGGATGTAGCCGGTGATGAGGTCGGCGTCGTTCTCGGGCGACTTCTCGTGGAACCGGTAGTCCGACAGGAAATCGATCACGAACTCGTGCGGCACCTGGTGGAAGACGAACCGCCCGACCTCGGGGCGCTGGTCGACACGGGCCGAATGCGAGGCCGAGGCGCCCACCAGGGCTCGGGCCGCCTTGATGTTCCCCCGTAGCCAGTCGGCGTCGGTGCGGAAGTAGCGGGTCTGGACCCGCTTGCCGCCGTAGGAGGACGCCGCCGTGACCGCGTCACGCATCTTCGCCGCCGCGGTCACCCGCAGAGCGGGGTGGGTGCGCAGACGAACGGCGAAGGTGAGGGGGGTCTCGTCCTCCGTCATGTAGATGTCGATGTCCCGGCGCATCTCCGTCTCGACCGTGGCCAGGTGCCGGAACCACTCCGCGAGCTCGTCCGTCATCCAGATCCGGGGCAGGTCCGCATAACCGTTGCGGAAACCGAACCAACGACCCATCTGCAGGAGGGTGTCGTAGGCCGAGACGGCGCGCACGAAGTAGCTGACCGACAGCCCTTCCAGGGTCAGACCGCGAGAGAGGGTGTTACCGCCCACCGCGATGGCCACGACCGGGCCGTTCTCGTAGTCCAGGCGGTCCTCGCTGCGGGAGTTGTCCATGATGACGCGGCAGCTCTCCAACACGCCCGGAAGCTCTGCCACCAGCCGCTCGAACGGGACCTTCGCCTCACCGAACTCGTCGGCGAGGACACGTTCGCTCTCACGGTCCCAGATCTCGCGCAACCGGGCGATGAAGCGGGCGTCCTGCAGTGACCCGGCGGCGGTGTCCCGCAGATGCAGCAAGGGACGGCGGAAGCTGTTGTGCACCGAGGTCTTGACGCTGGTGTGGATCAGCATCGTGTTGTGCGGATTCCCTGTGCCCCGCACCCGCCGTGCCGCCGTGACCAGCCAGAAGTACTCGACGGCGGTTCGCAGCGCGTCGGTGATGACGGGCTCGAACCCCTCGGCGTCCGCCTTGGTGACGGGCCGCACACACGGGATGTCGTCCACGGGAACCGATCGGATCATGTCGTGGCCGTCGTCGACCTGTCCCGGGTCGTCGCCGTCGAGCGCATAGCGCCCGAAGAGCACCTCGGTGCCGAAGTGTCCGGCGGGCTTCGGCAGATTGACGACGAAGTCACGGGGATAGAGATCGTGGGCCGCTGGGTCGATCAGCAGGTTGGCGAAGGGAGAGGCCGTGTAACCGACATAGGCGCTCTTCGGCAGGCTCCCCATGATGCTGAGGATCAACGGGTTGATCGATTTCGTCGCCACCGTCGCCTGATCGGCCTCGTCGTCGATGATGAGGGCCGGACAGTCACCGAGGAAGTCGGATGCCTTGTCCAGCCATCGCGCGAGCTTGCGAAGCACCGTGGCGTTCTTCTTCACCACACACAGGACATGTGTCCTGTTGTTCTTCCCGAAGTACGATGCGGGGTTCTCCTGCGGTGTGAAGTCCTTGTCCAGCCCGGTCAGCTGGGACCACAGCGCGGGGTTCGGCTCGACCAGCTGCTGGACCAGACGCGCCTGCGTCTGCCTGCGGAGCCCGTTGTGAATACCGGCGAGGACGATGAAGAGCTTGTACCCGCGGTCGGCGGCCTTCGCCATGACGGCGGTGAAGTTGGTCGTCTTCCCCGACTGCACGTGACCGACGACCAGGCCACGGGTGGAGAACGACTTCTCCTTCGGGTGGTTCAACAGCGAGACCACGCGAGTCGACGAGCCGTCCAGCGCATCGATCGAGGGATCGCGGGGCCAACCGGCCCTCTGCAGCTCGAGTTCGATCGCCGGCCAGCACTTGTCCTTCGACTGCGGGCCCGTGTACCAGGTGTCACGGTTCCCGAGGACCACAGCGTGCGGCTCCTCGAGCTCCTTGATACGGACGGTGTCCCGTTCGTGCCGATCCCGAATCTGCTGGACGACCTCGTGCTCGATGCCGAACAGCTCGAGTCGCTTGACCGCCTCCGATGGAGGAAACGCGTCCAGAAGCGCTTTGAAAGTCTCGTAGTTGTCGTCGAATGCGTCACCCATGGGTGAGAACTCCCCCGCTCTCGTGTCCCGAAGCCCTCCCGGGCCCGGCGCCCCCGCGCCCGCCCCCCGAGCGCGATGCCGTGGTCTGCGGCTTCGAGAGCACGCATCGGCACGCCACACTTATACAGCACCGCCGCCCGACGGACACACGGGACGCAGGATTCACACGGCCCGCACGGGCCCGTACCCACTGTCGCCGGGACGCCGGCTCTGTTCAGCGACGACGCCGGGAGGACGCTCTTCTCCCCTCCACCGCCAGAGCGATCTGCCGGGCGACCTCTCCTGCCTCCTCGTGCTCCCAGAACCTCACTACCAGCCAGCCACGGGCGCCCAGGTGCTCGGTGGTCTCGCGGTCGCGCGCCATGTTCCGGTCCAGTTTGGTGCGCCACCATGCCGAGTTCGCTCGGGGACTCGTGGCGTGCTCCGGACAGCCGTGCCAGAAGCACCCGTCGAAATAGACCGCGATCTTCAGCCGGCCGAACACGACATCCGTCGTCCGGCGCGGGAGGCCCGGAACGGGCACGTGAAGCCGATACCGGAGCCCCTGGGCATGCAGCAGACGACGGACGGCCACCTCCTGAGCCGTGTCGCGTGATGCCTGACGACTCATGCGAGCCGAGACGGCGGGCGATGATGCTGTCGGGCACATACGTCGAGTCTCCCACTGGCAGACGGGACCGTCCGGGGCCGGGCGACCCGAGCAGGGCGACGGCGAACAGGAGGAGCCGCGCCACCGCGCGGCCGGCCCGGCGAGTGCCATGGTGCTCGAGCTCGAGTCTCCCAGCGGTGACCGGGCGACCGGCGGCGTTCTCTCTCCGGAATCGGAGCCCGGCCCAGCCTGCCTTCACTGTGGGGGGCATGCTCCCCGGCGGTGGCGGAGCGCGCTCGACGCGAACGGCCCGGGGCCCGGGAGGGGCCGGGGGACGACGAACCGCCCCGGTCGACGGCGGTCGACGGGGGCGGAAGCTGCGGGTCGGAGGGGTGCACCCCGGCCGCCCGGCGGTAGGCCGTGTGGGACTCGAACCCACAACCAATGGATTAAAAGTCCACTGCTCTGCCAATTGAGCTAACGGCCCGCTAGAGCAGCATAGCGGCCATGCCGCCCCGGCGTCGCAGGTGATGCGTGGTCCGGTCGGGCGGTGTGCCGGGGCGGTGGTCGACCCGTGCCGACGGGGCCCGGTATGGGCGGATGCGCGGCGCGGAGCACTGTCCCCGCGGTCGAGGCGGAGGCATGATCGACAGTGGTGGTGCGTCTACCGCTCGGGCGGTCGGCCGCGTCCACCGTGCCCCGGAGGGCCGCGGCGGTGTCGTGGCCGCCCGCCAGGACGTCGAAGGGACCATGTGATGAAGCGGCTCACCGACCACCCGGCCCGACCGGACGGGGTCGGCCGATGACCCCGGCCGGCACCGGCGAAGCGCCGGTGCTGCGCCACGTCGAGGGGCTCGCCGGGTTCCTCACCCTCAACCGGCCCCGGGCGCTGAACTCGCTCGACCACGCCATGGTTCGGACCGTCGAGGAGGCTCTCGTCGAGTGGGAGGCGGACCCGACCGTACGGACCGTCGTCCTCACCGGCAGCGGTGACCGCGGGCTGTGCGCGGGAGGCGACGTGCGTGCCGTCTACGACGACGTGCGGTCCGCCGGTGGCGAGGCCGCGGCCGGTGCCTCCGAGCGGTTCTGGCACGACGAGTACCGGATGAACGCCCGGATCGCGCGGTTCCCCAAGCCGTATGTCGCCGTCATGGACGGGCTGGTGCTGGGCGGGGGCGTCGGGATCTCCGCCCACGGCTCGGTGCGCGTGGTGACGGAACGGTCGCTCGTCGGGATGCCGGAGACCACGATCGGCTTCGTGCCGGACGTCGGGGGCAGCTACCTGCTGTCCCGCGCCCCGGGTGAACTGGGCACGCATCTCGCGCTCACGGGGAGCCCGGTCGGGCCGGCCGACGCCCTGCTGTGCGGGCTGGCCGACCACTTCCTGCCGTCCGAGGCGCTGCCGGAGCTGCTCACGGCGGTGGCGACGGAGCCGGCGTCCGACGTGGTCGAGCGGCTCGCCACGACGCCGCCCCCGGGCCGACTCGCCGACGCGCGGGGCTGGATCGACCAGTGCTACGCGGCGGACACGGTGGAGGAGATCGTGCGCCGGCTGCGGGCCGCCGGGGTGCCGGAGGCGGACGCGGCGGCCGACGCCCTGGCGACGAAGTCCCCGACCTCCCTGAAGGTGACGCTGGCAGCGCTGCGGCGCGCCCGTGAACTCGACTCGCTCGAAGCGGTGTTGCGGCAGGAGTACCGCGTCTCGTGCGCGATGCTCGCCGTGCCGGACCTCGTCGAGGGCGTGCGGGCGCAGTTGGTGGACAAGGACCGCGACCCCAAGTGGTCCCCGGCGACGCTGGAGGAGGTCGCCGAGGCCGATGTCGAGCGATGCTTCGCACCGCGGCCGGGGCGGGAGTTGGAGCTGCCGTCGACGGGGGACGGCGAGCACTGACCCGTGAGGGCCGGCTCCCGGCAGGCGTCGGCGACCGAGAATCGGTGCCGGTGCCCGGTACCCGGTGCCCGACGAGCGGTGAACGAACACCAGCCGTGAACGAACAGCCGCCGTGAACGATCGGCGGCGCCCGCCGGACCGTGGTCCGGCGGGCGCCGTGGTGCGACCTGCCCCACCGCCGGCCCCGGGACGGGGCCGGCGGTGAAGGCGACGGGGTTGTGGGATCAGTAACCGGTCCAGACGAACTCGACGTCGTCGCCGTCCTCGACGAGGAACTGGCAGCCGCCCACCGGGGTGGCCTGACCGTTGACCGAGATCAGCCAAAAGTCGGAGTCGGTCTGCACGACGCCGTCGATCTCGGTGACGAGGTAGTCCTCGAAGCTGGTGTACCAGATGCCGTCCCAGTCCAGGCCGGAGTCGTTGAGGGCGGTGGTCGGGGTGGCGCCTGCCGTCGGGTTGGCGCCGAAGTTGGTGCCGTCGCAGAGCTGCGCGGTCTCGGTCAGCGGCGACACGACGCCGCCGTCGGTGGTGACCTGGTCGTCGAAGAGGACGGAGGCCGGGCCGGTGACGGTGAGGTTGACGGTCACCGGGGCCGCCTGCGCCGAGGGGGTCGCGGCGGCGGTGGAGACGGCGGCGCCGGCGGTGAGGCCGAGCACGGCGAGCGAGACGGTCACTCTGCGGGTCAGGGTGCGTGTCATGGGGATGACTCCTCCGTAGGTGGTGGCGTTTTCGACGGTGGTGCTCGGTGGTGCTCGGTGGTGCGGCGGGCGCCCCGGACGGTGGTACGACGGGTGGAGCGGTCCGGGGCGCCCGCGTTCCTGGGCGGCGCCGGTGCGCGGCGCCGCGGGGGAGGCGGCTCGTGGGTCGAGCGGCTCAGACCGCGGTGGCGCGGCGGCGGCGCAGGGTCACCGCGTAGGCGACGCCACCGGCGGCCAGCAGGCCGACCGCGGCGGCCATGAGCGGCATGACGTTGCTGCCCGTGTTGGCGAGCCCGCCGTCGGGGGTGTGGTCGTTGTCGAAGCCGCCGGCGGCGGCGTCGCCGCCCGCGTAGGTGGTGCCGCCGTCGCCGAAGGTGGTGTCGCCGGTCGTGCCGTCGGAACCGTCCGTGGTGGTGCCGTCGACACCGCCGTCCGTGCCGGTGTCACCGGTCGTACCGTCGGAACCGTCCGTGGTGGTGCCGTCGACACCGCCGTCCGTGCCGGTGTCACCGGTCGTACCGTCGGAACCGTCCGTGGTGGCACCGTCGGTGCCCCCGTCCGTGCCGGTGCCCCCCTCGGTGCCGGTGCCCCCGTCCGTGCCGGTGCCGCCGTCGCTGCCCGTTCCACCGTCGGTGCCGGTGCCGCCGTCATTGCCGCCCGAGTCGCCCGCGGGGACGCACTCGATGGTGTGCGCCGCGTCGGACGCCTTGCCGCGGTCCAGCTCGTAGAGGGCCTTCCCCGCCAGCGCCGGGATGACCTGGGCGGTGGCGCGCAGCGTCATGCCGTCCACGGCGGGCTCGTCGTAGCCGACGGCACCGCGGTGCGAGGAGTCGGCGGCGTCGCAGCCGACCTGGAGCGAGAGGAGGTAGTCGACGCCGCGCTTCGCCTCCGCGTCGCGGTTGCCCGCGGCCAGCGCCTGCACCGCGAGGGCGGTGGAGTTGGAGTTCGCCCCGACGTTCGCGGCGCCGTTGTAGGAGAAGCCGCCGCTGTCCTGCTGCTTGGTCGCCAGCCAGTCCAGCCCCTTCGCCGCCGCGCCGGTGTTACCGGCGGCGAGCAGCGCCTGCACGGCCATGCCGGTGGAGTCGGGGTCGGCGTTGCAGCGGTCGGGGTTGCGCGCCAGCGACAGCGGGAAGCCGCCGTCGGCGCACTGGGTGGAGGCGATGAAGTCGACCGCGGAGGCGGGGATGTCGCCGGTCTCGTGGAAGGCGAGGACGGCGAGCGACTGGCTGAACTGGTTGGACATGTCCATGCGGCCGGCGTCGCTGACCCGGCCGCTCTCCTGGAGCTGCCCGTGCAGCAGCGCGGTGAGGTCGAGGCCGCCGAAGTCGGAGGCGTCGCGGCCCTGGATACCGGCGACCAGGGCCAGCTTGGCGGTGCCGCCGGCGTTGACGTTGTCGGAGCCGCCGCGGTGCACGTAGTCGGCGGCGTTGGCCTCCAGCCAGTCCGTGGCGCGGTCGGCGGTGGCGCCGCTGGTGCCGGTGGATATGAGGCCCATGATGATGTCGGAGTTGAGTCCGTGGTCACCGCGGTAGCTGCCGTTCTCGTCCAGCTGCGCGGCGGCCCAGGTGGCCGCGGCAGCGGAGGGATTCGTGAACTCCAGCTGGGCGTCAGCAGGTTCGGCGTGGGCGACGGTGGGCGCCATCAGCGCGGCGGTGAGGATCGCGCCGGGCAGCAGAGCCGCGCGCCGCAGGGTGGTTCTCATGGTCGTCGTGCTCCTTGGGGTTCGGCAGCGGCGAAGCTGACGGGCGTGTCGAAGGCGGCGCGCCGTGCGGCGCGCCTGAGAGTCGCCAGAACGGCGGGGCCGAGCACCGCGATCGCGATGATGTTGGTGATCGCCCGGCCGGTGTCCCAGCCGAAGGCCGAGGTGGCGAGCGTGTAGAGGAAGAAGGTGTGGAGGTTGGTCATGGGCCCGGCTTCGGGGTCGAACGAGAGCTGGGTGCCGTCGCCGATGGCGAACGGCCAGAACCAGAGGTTCATCACGAAGCCGAACAGGTAGGCGGAGGCGGCCCCGTAGGCGGCGAGCATCGCGATCTCCGCCCGGCCGGAGGGGCGGCGCGGCAGCAGGCCGGCGCCGAGGCCGACCCAGGCGGCGGCCATCATCTGGAACGGCAGCCACGGCCCGACGCCCGCCGTGAGCAGCGCGGAGGCGAACAGCGAGGTCGCGCCCAGGGCGAAGCCGAACCCGGGGCCGAAGACCCGGCCGGCGAGGATCAGCAGGAAGAACACCGTCTCGATGCCGGCGGTGCCGGCGCCGAGCGGTCGGAGCGCGGCGTTGAGCGCCGCCAGCACACCCAGCAGGGCGAGGGTCTTGGGATCGAGCCCGCCCTCGGTCAGCTCCGCCAGCACCACGGCGAGGATGATCGGAAGCAGCACCACGAAGAGCATCGGCGCCTGCGCGGCGTGGGCCACGCCCTGGGGTTGCGGCGGCACCAGCAGCGGCCAGCAGAACATCGCCAGCCCCAGCAGGCTCGCCACCAGCAGCGTGACGGCGGCCCGTGGGCCGACGCGGAGCGCGGTCACTCGGGAGCGTGCGGTCGGCTGCCGTTTCGGCGGGGCCACAGGAGCAGGCCGGGCAGCGCCGGGAACCGCAACGGGAGCCGCGACGGCCGGTCCCCCGGACGTCGCGCCGGTCACGCCGGTCGCCTCGGTCGCCCCGTCCGTCCGGTCGGGGCCGACAGCACGGGAACCGGGCGCGGCGTCCCCCCGGGTGACGTCGGAGGCAGGGGCGGGGACGGGCGGGGTGTCGCAGGGCGGCGGGGCGCCCGGGTCGGTTGCGGCGGCGGGCGGCGGAGTGTCGCCGGGACGCGGGGTGGTGGTCATCGTGGCGCCCCTTCGGTTCGGGGCGGCGCCGCCTCTTCGAGGTCCGCGGCCAGCGCCCGCCCCACCTGGTCGGGGGTGAGCCACGGCAGGGGGCTCAGCACCTTGGCCACCTGCGGGGCGAACGCGGGTGAGGAGCAGACCACGTCGGGGGTGGCGCCGTCGGCGACGATCTCGCCGTCCGCCATCACCACCACCCGGTCGGCGACGGCGGCGACGAACTCCACGTCGTGCGTGGCGATCACCACCGAACGCCCGTCGGCTGCGAGCCGCCGCACGACGGCGCCGAAGCGGCGCTTCGCGGCGTAGTCCAGGCCGCGTGTCGGCTCGTCGAGGAGCATCACTGGTGGCGCCGCGGTGAGTTGGATGGCAAGGACCAGCGCGAGCTGCTGCCCCTCGGAGAGGTCCCTCGGGTGCGACGCCCCGCCGATCCCGGGGGCGAGCCGGTCGAGCAGCGCCCGGCAACTCCCCTTCCCCGCTCCGGACTCCGCGTCCGACTGCTCGCACTCCTCGTCCACCGTCTGGAGGTAGAGCAGGTCGGCGGCGGTCTGCGGCACCAAGCCGACCCGGGCACGGGCATCGGCCGCCGGCAGGTCGCCGGGGTCGCCGCCCGCCACCTCGACGGTGCCGGACCGGCGGGGACCCGAACCCTGGACCGCCCACAGCAGTGAGGACTTGCCCGAGCCGTTGCGTCCCATCAGGGCTGTCACCTCGCCGGCGGCGAGTCGCAGGTCCACCCGTCGCACCGCGACCGTCGAGCCGTAGGTGACGGTCACCGCCCGCGCCGTGAGCAGCGGCTCCCCGGCCGCGGGGGGTTCGCCGGCGGGGCGGCCCACCGGGACGGCGCTCGGCGGGACGTCGACGTCCGCGGGGTGGGGCGGGCCGGGGGCCCGGTCGGTGAGCCGCTCCCGCAGCCCGGCCGCGCGGCGCCGGGCGTCACGGACCGACAGCGGCAACGGGGACCAGCCGGCCACCCGCCCGAGCTGCACGACGGGCGGCGCGACGGCGCAGTCCGGCATCAGCTCGGCGGGGGTGCCGTCCCGCACCGTGCCGTCACCGGGGAGGTACAACAGGCGGTCGGCGTACTGCAGTACCCGTTCCATCCGGTGCTCGGCGATGAGCACCGTGACCCCCAGGTCGTGCACCAGGCGGAGCACGGCGGAGAGCACGTCCTCGGCGGCGGTGGGGTCCAGCGCCGAGGTCGGTTCGTCCAGCACCAGGACGGACGGGTGGGAGGTGAGGACCGAGCCGATCGCCACGCGCTGCTGCTGCCCGCCGGAGAGCGAACGGAGCGCCCTTCCGCGCAGTTCGGCGATGCCCAGCAGGTCGAGGGTCTCCTCGACCCGCTTCCGCATCACCTCGGGCCGGACGGCCAACTGTTCCATCCCGTAGGCGAGTTCCTCCTCGACGTTGTCGGTGACGAACCCGGCGAGCGGGTCCTGGCCCACCCGGCCGACGAGGTGGGCGAATTCCTGGGGCGGGCGGCTCTCCGTGCCCTGCCCGGCGACGGTCACGCGCCCCCGCAGATGGCCGCCGGTGAAGCGGGGCACCAGGCCGTTGACCGCGCCCAGCAGCGTCGACTTGCCGGTACCGGTGTGGCCGGTGACCAGGCACAACTCGCCCTCGGGTATGTGCAGGTCGACCCCGGCGAGCGCCGCCGGGCCGTCCTCCTCGTAGCGGAAGCTGACGTCCTCGAAAGTGATCACGCCACGGGCTCCTTCCTGGGTTCGGCGCCGTTCGCACCGCCGAGACCGTTCGCACCGCCGGCGCCGTTCGCACCGCCGGGACCGTTCGCGCCACCGGGACCGTTCGCACCGCCGGCCGGGCGCGGGGCGGCGACCGGCGGTGCCGCGGTGCGCGGCGGCTCGGGTGTCAGGAACGCGGGCAGCACGCCCGCGAGGACCGCGAGGACGGGGATGAGAGAGAGCTCGGGCCAACTGAGCGGCGACAGCGAGGGATACAGGTTGTCGGGGTCGACACCGGCGGTCAGGAACATCAGCGCGGCGGTGGTCGCCCCCGCCCCGGCGGTCAGCAGCTCAGCCGGCCGCCACCGGTCCGGTCGGTAGCCGGTGCGGCGGACCCGCCGGCCGCCGAGGACGAGGCCCGCGAGGGCGACCGCACCGCCGCCGAGCAGCAGCGGCGCGCCGAGCAACGCCGGTGCGGCGGCGTCCAGCACGCCGTACAGCCCGCCGCAGACGCCCACCAGTCCGACGACGACCAGCACGCCGGTGATCAGGCGAGTCCGCGGGTCCGCGCCCCCGGTTCGCCCGTAGCCGCGCGAGGCCATGGCCGCCGCCAGCGCCAACGACCGGTTCAGGGCGTCCTCCAGCACCGGGATGATGATGCCGCGCAGCGCGCGGCGCCCCTTGCCGGCCGCCCCTCGCAGCCGCCGGGCACGGCGCACCCGCCGTACGCTCTCGATCAGTTGCGGTGCCACCGTCAGCGCGACCACCACGGAGGCGCCGACCTCGTACAGCGCTCCGGGCAGCGCCTTCAGCATCCGCTTGGGGTCCGCCAACGAGTTGGCGGCACCGACGCACACCACCATCGTGGCCAGGCGCAGCCCGTCGTAGAACCCGCCGAGCAGCTGCTCGGCAGCGACCTCGCCGAACAGCCGGATACCGGCCGCCGCTTCGGGCAGCGGGATCTCCGGCAGCGTGAACAGCACCGTGTCGCCCTGTCCCCCACCGAAGACGATGCGGAACGCTACCCGCATCACGATGATGAAGGCGCCGAGCGCGAGGTACATCCGGAAGGAGAGGGCCCAGGGCGCGTCGCCCCTGCGGCGTACCACGACATAGGCGGCGACCGCGAGGATCATCGCCAGCAGCAGCGGGTTGGTGGTGCGGCTGGCCGCCACGGCCAGGCCCAGGGCCCACAGCCACCAGGCCCCGGGGTGCAGCGAACGCGCCAGCGGCGGCCAGGTCGGCTCGGGCCACCGCCGGCCGGGTCTGGCAGGTTGCCGGTCTCCACTCACGGCGCCTCGCCCTTCCCGCCGCCGGGAGACCCGGTGCCGGGGTCGGCGCCGGCCTCGCCGTCGGTGCCGCTTTCGGCCCCGGAGTCGGCGCCGTGGGCGTCGGACCGGCTGGCGTCGTTCCCGGGGTCGCTCGCGCCGCCGGTGTCCGGCTCCGCGGAGGCGCCGGGCGCCGTCCCCCCGGTCGGCTCGGGGGCCGGATCGGCGGGCGGCGTCGTCTCCGCCGGTGCGGGCGTGGCCTCGGCTGCGCCGGGGGCCGCGTCCCCGGTGTCGGCGGCGGCCGATCCGTCCACCGACCCCGGTGTGCTGTCCGCCGGTGCGCCCTGGTCAGGAGCGGTGTCGCTTGACGCGTCGTCGGCGGGTGCGCTGTCCGCCGGTGCGTCGTCGGAGGGTGCGTCGTCGGCGGGTGCGCTGTCCGCCGGTGCGCCGTCGGAGGGTGCGTCGTCGGCCGGTTCGGGTGTCGCCGCAGTACCTGCCGCGTACTCCGCACCGGCGGCTCCCCACGCGCTCCCCGCATCGGGCTGCTCCGCGGCGGTCGCGGCGGCAACGGTCGGCTCGGCGGTCGGCACGGCGCCGGTAGGGGCGGCGCTCCCGGCGCCGACGGCGCCCGGCGCCGGAGCGGGCGTGGCGAAGAGCCCGGGGTCGTCGTCCGGACCGCCGGATGCCGCGGCGGCACGGCGACGCCGCCAGGCGGTGGCGCCGGCCGCGCCGACCAGCGCGGTGAGCAGCGCCAGCCCGGCGAGGGTGGTGGCGGGCGGGGTGCCGCCGGTGCCGCCGCCGACCGTCTCGGCCTCGGTGTCCTCGCCGCTCCACTCCGCGGCCTCGGTGGGCTCCGGCGCGGGCGCGGTCTCGTCGGCAGCGTCGGACTCCTCGTCCTCCGACTCCTCCTCGTCCGCGTCCTCCTCGGCGTCGGCCTCCTCCTCGTGGGCGTCCTCGTCCGCGGGGTCCGTCGACTCCTCGTCCTCGTCGCGGGCCTCGTCGGCGTCCGCACCGTCGGCGGGATCCTCCGGCTCGCCGCCCGGGACGGCCGGGACTTCCGCCCCGCCCGCCACCGCGCCCCCGCCGAGTCCGCCACCCGCCGCGCCGCCGTTGCCGCCGTCGCCGGGGGC
>NZ_JAAVJB010000062.1 GCF_012034385.1 Streptomyces spiramenti | reverse complement strand
CCGGCCGCCCCGGGACCCACGGTCCCGGGGCGTCCCCCTGACGGTGCGCCCCGCCGAGGCCCGGCCGCCGCGGTCCCCGCCCCCGTCCGCCGAACGCGGCCCGGGACCTCCGACCCTCCTGAGCGGTGGCGCTCACCGGGCACAATGCCCGCGTGGGACGCCGCCCGGACCGTCTCACGGGCCCTTGCCCGAGCGGACGCCACACCCTCTCGTCCACGGGCCGCGCGCCCCGCCTCCCCACGGCCGCCCGGCCGGTGGGGGCGCCCGCGCCCCTCCCGCGGGGCGACGCGACCAGGGACGTCGCGGCCCCGACGCGCCCCCACCGCCTTCCCGCCCCGAAACCGTGCGACGGCCGAGCCGCCGACCCGGTGAGTGGACACCGCAGTCCCGTACCGTCACCCGAACCCGGCCGTGGAGAGCGAGGAACGATCCCGTGTCCGAGCGCACGTACCACCCAGACACCCCGACCACCCCCGAGAACGCGCCGCCCGACGCCGCGACCGACGCACCGCCCGAGGGAGCACGCCGCGGCATCCTCGGCGGGAAGCTGCGGCTGCTCGCCATGATCGGCCCGGCGTTCGTCGTCGGCTCCTGGCAGTTCGGCCCCGGCGCGCTGACCGCCGCCGTTCAGGCCGGCAGCGGCTACGGCTACGCGCTGATCTGGGTCATCGTCGCCTGCAACCTGCTGATGCTCGCCTTCGCCGACATGAGCATCCGGATCGGGATCGTGTCGGGGAACACGCTGATCTCGATCACGAAGCAGTACTGCGGCGCGCTGGTCGCCAAGCTCTCCGGCGTGGGCCTGTTCATCATCACCCTCATGTTCTCGGTCGGTAACGCGGTCGGCTCCGGGCTCGGGCTCTCCCTGTTGTTCGGCGGCTCGGTGATCTGGTGGTCCCTCGCCTGCACCGCGCTGGTCGCCTGCGTCCTGCTCGCGCGACGGCTCTACCGCGCCATCGAGAAGGCGCTGCTCGCCATCGTCGCCACCATGGCCGTCTCGTTCGTGATCACCGCTTTTCTCAGCGGACCGGAGTGGAGCGCCGCCGGGGGAGGGGTCATCCCCTCGCTGCCCGCTGGGGCGGGCCTGCTCATCGTGGCGATGGTCGGCACGAACTTCTCCATGAACGCGGCGTTCTTCGCCGGATACGCGGGCCGTGAGCGGGGGCTGACGCGTGAGGCGTACCGTCGCACCACCCTCGTGGACACCATTCCCGGCATCGTCGCTCCCGGGCTGATGACGATCCTGGTCCTGATCACTGCGGCGACCGTCCTTGAGGGTGGCGGCGCCGACGCCAGCTTCGGCGACCTCGCCGGGGTGCTCGAACCGATCGCGGGCGAGGCGGGCCGGATCATTTTCGCCCTCGGATTTTTCGGGGCGGCGTTCTCCTCGATGCTGGCCAACGCCACCGCAGGGGCGACCGTGCTGGCCGACACCTTCGACTGGGCGAAGGACGTGTCCGCGCTTCCGGTGCGCATGGGCATTCTCGGCATTCTCGCCTTCGGCGCGACGGTCACCGTCATCGCCGGATCGAACCCCGTTCAGTTGATCATCATCGCGCAGGCGCTCACGGTGCTGATCAAGCCGTTGCTGGGCGTGGTTCTGGTCTACCTGGCCAACAACAGTGCTCTGATGGGGACGATGCGCAACGCGTGGTGGCAGAACGCACTCGGCGTCTGCGGGGTCCTGCTGGTGGTCGCGACCTCGGTCCACCTGGCGATGAACCTCTACTGAGGCGGCAGCGGGGCGGGCGTCGTCCCACTCACCTTGGGTCGGCGCCCGTCGCCTCGTACAGCAGCCGCTGCAACTCGCGCGCGGCGCGCGGCGGCGAGACGTCACCCCGGTGGGCCACCGAGACCGTGCGGTGCAGCCCCGGCGCGGCGAACGGGGTGACGTGCAGCCCGGACCGGTCGGCGGCGGTACGCGGCACCACCGCCACGCCCAACCCGACGCCGACCATCGCGAGCACCGCGTCCATCTCGCCGCCCTCGACGGCCAGCTCCGGTTCGAAACCGGCCGACCGGCACGCGCCGAGCGTCAGCTCCCGCAGGTCGTAGCCGTGGCGGAACATGATCATCGGCATGGTGCGGAGATCCGCCACCCGCAGCTCCGCCCCCGCCGGCCCCGGCCCGTCCGGGGCCGACACCACCACCAGGTCCTCCCGGAACAGCTCCCGGGCCACCAGCGCCGGCCCGCGCGACGCCAGCGGCGCGATCACCAGCGCCAGGTCGAGCGCCCCCACCCCCAGCTCCCGCACCAGATCCTGGGAGCCACCCTCGGTGATGTGCAGCTCCACCCCCGGGTAGCGGTCGTGGAAGGTCCGCAGCAGCTGCGGCACCAACCCCACGCACAGGCTCGGGGTCGCGCCCAGCCGCACCCGGCCCCGGCGCAGCCGCGCCACCTCCTGCACCTCCCGCCGCGCGGTGTCCGCGTCGGCGAGGATGCGGCGCGCCAGGGGGAGCAGGGTCTGACCGGCGTCGGTCAGCGCGACGTGCCCCCGCGCCCGGTGGAACAGCTCCGTGCCCAGCTCCCGCTCCAACGCCTTGATCTGCTGCGAGAGCGAGGGCTGCGCCACGTGCTCGCGCTCCGCCGCACGGGTGAAATGCCGGGTGTCGGCGACGGCGGCGAAGTAGCGGAGCTGATGGAGCTGCATGCGCGCCAGCCTAGCCGTTCATAGCCATCAGCTATCGAACAGAGCGTTTCTATGTCTTGGACGGATGCAGGACGGGTCACTACCGTTCCCCGCATGGCACTGGCGACCCGGCACAAACCGCCCGCAGCGGCGGAGAACAGCCCCTCCGTAGTGCGCCTGCTCTGGCGCTCGACCATCGGCAAGAAGGCCGTGATGGCGGTGACCGGGCTGGTCATGCTCGCCTACCTGGTCGCTCACATGCTCGGAAACCTCAAGATCTTCTTCGGGCCCGACGACTTCAACGGCTACGCCCACTGGCTGCGCACCATCGGCGAACCCGCCCTCGGCCACGAGTGGCTGCTCTGGGTGGTGCGCGTGGTGCTGCTCGCCGCCGTGGTCCTCCACGGCGTGGCCGCGTACCAGCTCAGCCGCCGCGACATCGCCGCGCGGCCGGTCGGCTACGCCCACCGCGGCGGCGCCCGACGCCGCGCCTCGTTCGCCACCCGCACCATGCGCTGGGGCGGCGTCATCCTCGCGCTGTTCATCGTCTGGCACATCCTGGACCTCACCACCCTGACGGTGAACCCCAACGCCGAGGCCGGCCGCCCCTACGAGAACGTCGTCGCGTCGTTCTCCACCTGGTACGGCAACACCATCTACATCGTCGCGATGCTCGCCCTCGGGCTGCACCTGCGCCACGGCTTCGAAGCCGCCGCCCGCAGCCTCGGCCTCAGCAGCGCCCGCACCGCCCGCGGGTTGCGCGTCGCCGCCGACACACTGGCCCTGGCGCTGACGGTCGGCTTCCTCGCCGTGCCCTTCGCCGTCATGACGGGAGTCGTGAGCTGATCATGCAGGACACCACCACCGACCCCGCGGACGCCGGATACGTCACCGGGGAACCGCTGTCGGACACCCGGGCGCCCGACGGCCCCGTCGGGGAGCGCTGGGAACGCCGCAAGTTCACCGCGAAGCTCGTCAACCCGGCCAACCGCCGGGCCCGCACGGTCATCGTCGTCGGGACCGGACTCGCGGGCGGCGCCGCCGGGGCGACCCTCGCCGAACAGGGCTACCACGTCGTCCAGTTCTGCTACCAGGACTCGCCGCGCCGCGCCCACTCGATCGCCGCGCAGGGCGGCATCAACGCGGCGAAGAACTACCGGAACGACGGCGACTCGGTGAGCCGCCTCTTCCAGGACACCGTCAAGGGCGGCGACTTCCGCTCCCGGGAGTCCAACGTCCACCGCCTCGCCGAGGTCTCCACCCAGATCATCGACCAGTGCGTCGCCCAGGGCGTGCCGTTCGCCCGCGAGTACGGCGGACTCCTGGACACCCGCTCCTTCGGCGGCGTCCAGGTCTCCCGGACCTTCTACGCCCGAGGCCAGACCGGGCAGCAACTGCTGCTCGGCGCCTATCAGGCGCTCTCCCGCCAGATCGCCGCCGGGCGCGTGGAGATGCACGAGCGGACCGAGATGCTGGACCTGGTGGTGGTCGACGGCCGGGCCCGGGGGATCGTCGCCCGCGACCTGGTGACCGGCAGCATCGACACCTACCTCGCCGACGCCGTCGTTCTGGCCACCGGCGGCTACGGCAACGTCTTCCACCTCTCCACCAACGCCAAGAACTCCAACGCCACCGCCATCTGGCGCGCCCACCGCCGCGGCGCGCTGTTCGCCAACCCGTGCTTCACCCAGATCCACCCCACCTGCATCCCGCGCGCCGGCGACCACCAGTCCAAGCTCACCCTGATGAGCGAGTCGCTGCGCAACGACGGCCGCATCTGGGTGCCGCTCGCAGCCGGCGACCACCGCCCGCCCCGGGACATCCCCGAGGACGAGCGGGACTACTACCTGGAACGCGCCTACCCGGCCTTCGGCAACCTCGTGCCGCGCGACATCGCCTCCCGCGCCGCGAAGAACGTCTGTGACGAGGGCAAGGGGGTCGGGCCCGGCGGGCAGGGCGTCTACCTCGACTTCACCGACGCCATCGAGCGGCTCGGCCGCCCGGCGGTCGAGCAGAAGTACGGCAACCTCTTCGAGATGTACGAGCGCATCACCGACGAGAGCCCGTACGAGACGCCGATGCGGATCTACCCCGCCATCCACTACACGATGGGCGGGCTCTGGGTCGACTACGACCTCCAGACCACGATCCCCGGCCTGTTCGCCGTCGGGGAGGCCAACTTCTCCGACCACGGCGCCAACCGGCTCGGAGCCTCCGCCCTGATGCAGGGGCTGGCCGACGGCTACTTCATCCTCCCCTCGACCCTCGGCGACTACCTCGCCACCCTGCCGCGCGACCTCACCCCCCGCAGCGAGCTCGGCGCCGACCACCCGGTGGTCCGCGAGGTCGTCGGCGAGGTCACCAACCGACTCCACGCCCTGCTGGTCAACCCCGGCGACCGCAGCCCGGAGTCGTTCCAGAAGCAGCTGGGCGAAGTGCTCTGGGAGCACTGCGGCATGGCCCGGGACGCGGCGGGGCTGCGGCGCGCGCTGGAGGAGATCCCGCGGCTGCGCGAGGAGTTCTGGGACCGCGTCCGCGTCCCCGGCAGCGGCGAGGCGCTCAACCAGTCCCTGGAGAAGGCCCACCGCGTCTCGGACTACCTCGAACTCGCCGAGCTGATGTGCCGCGACGCCCTGCACCGCGAGGAGTCCTGCGGCGGCCACTTCCGCACCGAGAGCCAGACGGAGAGCGGCGAGGCGGAACGCGACGACTCCCGCTTCCAGTACGTCGCCGCCTGGGAGTTCACCGGCGAGGGCCGGCCGCCGGTGCTGCACCGCGAGGAGCTCCGTTTCGAGGACGTGCTGCCGAGCCGCCGGAGCTACGCGTGACGACACGCCGCGCCCCGCACCCGCACCGCCGCCCGACGCCGGGCGGCGACCACCCGACCTACGAGGGACGGAACGCTCCATGAACGCGCCGCACACCGACACCGGAAGCACCGCCGCCGCGGCACCCGTCGGCGCCGCGGGTGCCGCCCCCGCACCGGCCGCCGTCGACGGCGAGATGGCACTGACCCTGCGGATCTGGCGGCAGGCCGGGCCCGACGAGCCCGGCGCGATGACCACCTACCGCATCACCGGTATCTCGCCGGACATGTCCTTCCTGGACATGCTGGACACCCTCAACGAGCAGCTCATCGCCGAGGGCGACGAGCCGGTCGCCTTCGACCACGACTGTCGGGAGGGCATCTGCGGCGCCTGCGGGGTCGTCATCAACGGCGACGCCCACGGCCCGCAGCCCACCACCACCTGCCAGCTCCACATGCGGCACTTCGACGACGGCGACACCATCGACGTCGAGCCGTGGCGCGCCTCCGCGTTTCCCGTCGTCCGCGACCTGGTCGTGGACCGCGGCTCCCTGGACCGCGTCATCGGCGCCGGCGGCTACATCAGCGCCCCCACCGGCAGCGCCCCCGAGGCGCACGCCACCGCGGTGCCCAAGGCGGCTGCCGACGACGCCTTCGCCCACGCCGAGTGCATCGGCTGCGGCGCGTGCGTCGCCGCCTGCCCCAACGGCTCCGCCATGCTGTTCACCGCCGCCAAGGTGGTCCACCTGAACGTCCTTCCGCAGGGCGCGCCGGAGCGGGAGAGCCGGGTGCTGGACATGGTGGGGGCCATGGACGAGGAGGGGTTCGGCGGCTGCACCCAGGTGGGCGCCTGCGCGACCGCCTGCCCCAAGGGCATCCCCTTCCAGTCGATCGCCGACATGAACCGCGAGTACCTGCGCGCGGTCCGCAAGGGCGGTCGCGGCTGAGCCGCGCGACGGGGCGCGGACGGGGCCTCCCGTAATCGAACACCGGCCGTCCTCGGGGGTGCGCCGGAGTACCCGAGGGGCACTCGGCGGCGGCTGCGGCCAGGGGTTCTGTCAGTGGCCACCACTAGAATGGGGAGTGTTCGAAAGGGTTCGCGACGTCTTCAGGAGGACGCCGATGGCCGTTGTCGTACAGTCCGCTCCGACCGCTCCCCTCACCCCACCGCACGCCTCCTCCGGGGCCGCCGCGGGCGGGCGCGCCGCGCACCGCCGGCCGCTGCCGCCGGGTCAGCCCCGCGACTGGTACGAGTCCCACAATCGGCGCCTCAAGGCCCTCCGGTTGGCGACGGCCCTGCTGGACAGCGGCGTGTACCACCCGACCCAGGCTACCGACCGGCGCATACGCGCCATGGCCCTGCGCATCGGGGTCAACGCTCCCTCCGACACCACCTGCCGACAGGTGCGCGTCCTGATGCTGCACTGACGCGGCGGGGCCGACCGGGGAGGTGCGCCCCGGTCGGCCCTGTCCGGCGCCGCTCCCGGCGACGGTGTCAGTCCAGCGCCCAGACCAGCTCGTCGTCCTCCAACTCCCAGCGGACCTCGGTCACGTCGACGTCCTCGGGCACCAGGAAGGTCCGGCAGTCGGGGTAGGTGTCGCCCGGTTCGGTGGCGCCCCCGTGCATCGGGGAGCCGTCGCACCCCTCCGGCATGCCGAAGTCGTTGACGCCCCGTACGTTGCTGCCGCGATCGCCGTCGGCGAGGTACACCCGGAGGTGGGTCGGCTCGGAGGGCAGGAACCAGGTCAGTTCGCCCTCCTCGTGGGTGTAGGTCGTGTGGACGTGCACCGGCCGCTGTCCCTCGGTGTCGATGGTGGACAGCACCTCCGGGTCGATGTCCCCGGCCTCCCCGACGTGGACCTTGTCCACCGTCATGGTGAAGACCGCGACCTCGTCGTCGGCGGCGTACCAGGTGACGGGGTGGCTGGTCTCGCCCATGGCGAAGGTCGTGACGGTCGGCCCGTCGTCGTTCCCGTCGTCGCCGCCGTCCGCGTCCCCCGTCGCGTCCTCGTCCGTCTCCTCGACGTCGCCGTCGCTCGCGGTGTCGGAGCGGTCGGTGTCGCCGCCGGCGTCGTCCGTACCGCCGTCGGAATCGCCACCGCAGGCCGTGAGGGCCAACGAGAGCGCGACGACGGGAAGTGCTGCCTTGAGCCAGGTGGTGCTGCGGGCCATGGGGCGGTTCTCTCCTCGATCGGGCGGGTGCGGCGCCCGGTCCCGCGCCGCGTCGTCCGACCAGGGGAACGCCCGCCGGCGCGATGGCGGTTGCGCCACGCCGCGACCGTGACGTGGCTGCGACAAACCCGCAGGTGAAGCGCGTGGTTCGCCCGTTCGCGTCCGAGATGTCCCCTGGCCCGAAGAGTCGCCGGAGGCGTCGGCCCGGCCGCTCAGCCGCCGGGCACGGGGATCGGCTCGTACCCGATGCGGCGGGGCCCCGGCGGGGGACCGCCCCCGGCGTCGGCCGCCAGCTCGGCGGCGATCTCCGGGGGCATCAGCGCCGGGTCCAGCAGCCCGGCAACCACCCGTACCGTCAGCGCGTGCCACAGCGCCGCGCGCCGCAGCATGGCGTGGTCGCTCCCGGAGATGCGGACCCCGCACGCCGCCGCGCCCGCCTGCCGGGCGCGGGCCACGCAGAGCCAGGACCCGCGCGGATCGGTCATCCGGTCGCGGTCGCTGTGGAACATCACCACCCGTCTGCCGGCCAGCTGTTCCACGGGGTCCTCCGGCGGGGCCCAGGAGGCGAGCCCGACGACACCTTGCACCGAGGGGTGCCCGGCGGCCCACAGTGCGGCCCTTCCGCCCATCGAGTGCCCTACCAGGACCACGGGCAGGTCGCCGAACTCCTCGGCGAGGCCGTCCAGCGCGGCCACCGCGTCGCGGGCCGCGTCCGCGCGCGGGGGGTTCCAGCCCCGGTGCCGGTAGCGCACCCGGGCGACGACCGCGTCCGGCAGGCCGCGGCGCAGCGCCGAGGCGAAGGGGCGCATCCGCTGCCCCGGCAGGTTCCAGGGCGGCGGTTCCTCGGGGCCGGTCTCCCGGCCGCCGTGCAGCAGCAGCACCGCGCCGCGCGGGTGTTCCGGTCGCCGGTGGAACACCGGGGGATGCGGTTCCACGGATCTCCTCGTTCGTCCGGCCGATCACCCCGGGTGGGTGCGGCGTTCCGCGGCGGACGTGCCCGGTGGAGGGGAAGACACGGGCACGCCCACCCACCTCTGGTTCGGCGCGGGGCGTCGCGCGGACGGGTCCGGTGGCGATCTTTCGTCACGGTGTCCGACGTGGCCCCCCGTCGGCGGTGCACCGCGGTCCGCGGCTCCCGCGGGCACGGCGGGGCGGAGCGCGACGCGCTCCGCCCGTTCCGCCGTGGTCAGTGGCCCCGGCGGCGGCGCGGTGCGGGCGTGCCGGACGTCTTCCCACCGGGGGCCCGGAGCAGCCCGATGACGGAGAGCGCCCCCCAGCCGACACTCACGGCGACCGCGGGCGCCCGGCGCCACGGCGGCAGCGTCGCGCCGAGCAGCAGCGCGTCGCCGAAGTCGGAGGCGATCCGCGCGGCGGTCGCGGTCGCCAGCGCGGGCCCCGTCGGCGCGAGCAGCATGGCGGTGCCGATCGCGGCGTCCCGCAGGCCGACCGGCCGCAGCGAGGTCGCCGTCTCCTGCGCGACCTCCCCGAAGCCGTCGGTGAGGCCGGAGGGGCGGGCCAGGTACTCGGGCCGGGCGGCGACCGCCAGCCCGTACACGGCGGTGGCCGCGCCCACGGCCCTCAGAAATCGCGCGTCCATGCAGTCTCCTCGGCTCGGATGGGTCGGGGCCGGCCCGACCGGCGTCCAGTATGCGGCGACTACCCATCGCGGCGCCGGGCAAGAGCACCCGCTCGGGGGTGAGTGAGGAGGGCCGCCCGCTCGGGGCGTGTTCCGCGTCGTCGTGGCGAGACGGCGGGCGCTACAGCTCCAACCGCAGGTAGGTGCGGTCGTCGTAGCTCTCGTTACCCGGTGCGACGCCCTTGGTGCCGGCGAGGCCAGCGATGCAGAGGGGGTCGTCCGCCAGCAGGATCTTGAGGTTGCGCTCGGACTCGGAGAGGGTCCCGAGGAGCTCCGGATAGCCATCGCTACCGATGATCAGCTCGTGCACCCCGGCGGGCAGCGTGGTGACCCGGATCAGGCCGTCCGGGACACGTCGGCCGTCGAGGGTGCCGTACGCAAGGCCGCCCGCCCGCTCCGGGTCCGCGTTGGCGAAGTGGACCTGGCGGGTCAGCAGCGGCATGATCGCCGCACGGCCCGGGTCCTCCGCGGCCAGTTCGTCGGCGGACGCTCCGCGCAGCAGTTCCGCGCGGAGCACCGCGGCGCGCATCTCCACGTTGATGCGGTCCACCTTCTTCTGCCCCGGGGGCGCGGGCGCCCCGGGGAAGCCGAAGCCGACGTCGCCCACCTGCCAGATCTCGCGGCGGGTGCGGGAGAACAGGGTGAGGGCGGCGGAGGGGCGGTCCAGCTCCGGCAGGCCGGGCGGCAGAGCGTCGGCCACCGCGGTCGACAGCAGGTCGACCGCCTCGCGGGCGGTGGCGCCCGACGGCAGGTCGAGGACGGCGTCCTTGAGCGTGAGCATCACGAAGCGTCCGCCGGAGACCCCGGCGAACCGCCGTCCCGACTTGTCGGTGGCCCCGTCGACGACCCCGGCGAAATGGGCGCCGAGGACGATGCCGTCCTCGCCGCCCTCCGGGCTGCCGTTCTTGGCCACGGTCGAACTCTCGACGACCCTCATGCGTCCCAGGGTCTCATCCGCGGCACGAATCGGACAGCCCTGGAACAACAGCGCGGATCACCGCCGCGCCGCCCGGCGCCGACCGTGGTTGGCGCCGCGCCGCCGTTGACCTGCGGCGCGGCCCTGCTCAGTGCCGCTGCGCCGGCACCGGTGACGCCGCCAACCGGGCACGCCGCAGCTCCCGGGGCACCCCCACGTGCCCGTCGGCGGAGACCGGCGCCTCCACCAGCACCGCCACGTCCGCCGGGACGTCCCGGGCGCCGCCGCGCTCCGCCAGCCAGCGTGCCGCCGCGACGGTGCCGAAGGTGTGCGAACCCGCGACCACCACGATCCGACGCCCTGGGGCGAACGGGCTCGGGGCGCGCACCACGTACCCGAAGTCGCTGACGACGCGCTCCCCGAGGACGCGGCCCTCGAACCGCTCCTCGCCCCAGCTGATGACGTTGCCGTCGACCCGCAGCGGCAGTCCCGGCAGGGCCGCCAGTGCCCGCCCGGTCACCTCGTTGGTCTTGGGGCCGCCGAGCAGCAGCAGATGGGACTCCAGATCCCGGCCTGGCAGCCCCTCGGAGAGGCTCACCTGCTGGAGGTCCACGTCGCGGTAGGCGCGCACCAGCCTCGGCACGAGCAGCGACATCGCCCGCACCTGGCCGACACCGGTGGTCGGACGGGTGTACTGGCCCGTGTCCACCTCGGCGGAGCTGGACACGACCATGACCAGCTCCTCGGTCGCCCGCTCGAACCGCCAGGTGCGGCGGGCGGGCAGCCGCTTGACCAGCAGCCAGCGCGCGTAGCCGCCGGCGGCGGTCAGCCCGCCGCCGACCAGCAGCGACAACGACTGGTCACGGACGGTCTCGGCGACGAGTTCCACGGTTCCGGCGAGCATCCGGTCACAGTACCGGCGTCGACCGACACCGTCACCGGGATACCGGGCTGCAACTCTGCCCCTGAGCTGCGCACTTGACGGCTCGTCGCCGCCGGTCGCCGCACCGGCGCCGTGCCCGCGAGCGTCGCCCGCGGCCCGGTGGGTGTTGAACCCGCAGGGCCGTGCGCAGCAGAGTAGGACGATGACCCCTGACCTGCTACTGCGCGGCGGCACCCTCATCGACGGAACGGGAGCCGCCCCCGTCACGGCCGACGTCGCCGTGACCGACGGACGGATCACCGCCGTCGGCCCCGACGCCCCCGGCACCGCCCGACGCGTCCTCGACGTCTCCGGAGCCGTCGTCACCCCCGGCTTCATCGACCTCCACTCGCACGCCGACTTCACCGTGATGGGTGAACCACGGGCGAAGACGCAACTCCTCCAGGGCGTCACCACACTGGTCACCGGCAACTGCGGCTTCTCGCCGTTCCCCGTGGTCCCCGAGCACGCCGAGGAACTCCGCTCGCTGTGCGGGTTCCTGGACGACGGGCTGACCTGGGAGTGGACGACCGCCGCCGGGTGGGCCGCCGCCGTCGAACGGCTCCCGCTCGGCGTCAACCTCGCCCCGCAGACCGGCCACGGCGCCCTCCGCGTCGCCGCGGTCGGCACGGAGGACCGCGCGCCCACCGCCGACGAGGCGACCGCCATGCGACGACTGATGGCGGAGACCGTCGCCGACGGCGTGGTCGGCTTCTCCACCGGTCTGATCTACCCGCCGGGACGGTACGCCGCCACGGCGGAGATCGCCGCCCTCGCCCGGATCGCAGCCGACCACGGGCTGCTCCACAGCACCCACATGCGCGACGAGAGCGCCCACCTGGCGGAAGCCGTCGAGGAGGCGATCGGCATCGCACGCCTGACCGGCGTCAGGCTCCAGATCTCCCACCTCAAGGCGGCAGGCGTACCCCATTGGGGCACCGTCGGCAGCGCGCTGCGCCTCATCGAGGAGGCCCGCGGGGCCGGGCTGGACGTGGCGGCCGACCAGTACCCCTACACGGCCTCCTCCACCACGCTGACCACCGTGCTCCCCGGGTACGCCCTCGACGGCGGGGTCGCCGCCCTGCTGCGGCGCATCGCGGACCCCGAGCAGCGCGCCCGGCTGGTCGCCGACCTCACCGCAGGGGAGACGGACGGCTCCTTCAGCCCCGACCGCGTCACCGTCGCCGAGTTCCCCGAGGGCGCCTCCCCGGAGCACGCGGGGCTCGTCGGCCTGACGGTCGCCGAGGCCGCCGTACGGCTGGGCACGTCGCCCGCCGACACCGTCCTGGACCTGCTCGCCGCCCACGAGGGGCAGATCGCCTCGATCCACCACTGCATGGCCGAGGAGGACGTCCACCGCGTCATGACGCACCCGGCCGTCGCCGTCGCCAGCGACGGTTGGATCCTGCGCACCGAGGGGCGCGGCAGGCCCCACCCCCGTAGTTTCGGGACCTTCGCCCGCGTGCTGGGCCACTTCACCAGGGAAAAGGGCGTACTCGCCCTGCCCGAGGCCGTCCGCAAGATGACCGGGCTGCCCGCCTCCCGGCTCGGCTGGACCGACCGCGGGGTGCTGCGCCCCGGCGCCGTCGCCGACATCGCCGTACTCGACCCGGCCACCGTGACCGACACCTCCACGTTCGCCGACCCCTGGCGTACCGCCACCGGGGTGGTGCACACCCTCGTCGCCGGCCGGCTCGCCGTCACGGACGGCCGGGCGACGGAGGCGGGTGCCGGCCGGGTCCTGCTGCACGGGGGCGCCGCCCACCCCGACAGCGGCGGCCGGGAGGGGTGATGGCCGGGCGGCCCACGCCTCCTGCCACCCGCGACACGCCGGGCCGACCCGGTTGACGCGCGATCGGTCGACACCCGGTCTAGGGTCGGTGGGGTACCGAACGCCACGAGATGCCAGGAGGCCTCCATGAGCAACGACGGAGCGACCGACCGCCTGAAGGGCAAGGCCAAGGAGGCGATCGGCAAGGTCACGGGCAACGAGCGCATGAAGTCCGAGGGCAAGGCCGACCAGGCCAAGGGCACCGCCAAGGAAGGTGTCGAGGACCTCAAGAACCGCGCCGCCGGCGTCAAGGACTCCCTGTCCTCCGAGAACAGGGACGACGAGCGCCGCGACTGACCCGGGATCCGGCCGCCTGACGGCAGGCCGATCCGGCCACCCGAACAAGACCGAGGGCCCCGGTGACGGGGCCCTTCGTCATGCCCGACACTGGAAGGGGGCGGGCATGACAGCTGTGCGGTGGGCGGATGTCCCGGGGGTTTTGCCTCAGAGGCAAGGGCTTTGCCTTATGGGTAAAGCCCGTGGCGTAATAGGGCCATGGCACCCCTCTCTCCCGGGTCGCCCCCACCGCCCGGCCCACCGGGCGCGGACGTCCCGGCCATCGCCCCCCGCCTGCGGGAACTGCGCCGCGCCGCCGGCCACACCCTGGAGGCCGCCGCCGCCCGGCTCGGGCTCTCCCCGGCCCATCTCTCCCGGCTGGAGACCGGGCTCCGACAGCCGTCCCTGCCCCTGCTGCTGGCACTCGCCCGCGCCTACGGCACCACGGTCTCCGAACTGCTGGGCGAGACACCGCCCGAGCGGGACCCGGTCATCCGCGGCGCCCGCCAGGAACCGGCCGACGCCGGCGGCTGGACGTACCGTCAGGCCGGCGGCAGCCACCGGGCCATGCAGGCGCTCCGGGTCCACGTACCGCCCGGTACCCAGTCCGACCTGGTACGGGTCCACCCCGGCGAGGAGTGGCTGTACGTCCTCGACGGGCGGCTCGCCCTGACCCTGGGGGAGTCGTCCCAGGTGCTGGAACCCGGCGACTCCGCGCACTTCGACAGCATGACGCCCCACCGCATCAGCTCCGCCTCGCCCGGCGGTACCGAGCTGCTCTTCCTCCACACCCTGCTCCAGGCCCAGTCCGGCGCGCTCTGCCTCGGCGACGGCCCGCCGGGCGGCGCGAACCCCGCCCTCGGCGCCACCCCCTCCGGAAGGCGGAAACCGTGACCAGCCAGACCACCGACGAGAGCGGGACTCCGACCGAGCCCGTCCCCCGCCCCGCCCCCGCCAAGGTGGGGCACGGCGAGGAGCGCGAGAACGGCCGCTCGCCGCGCGGGCTCCTGATCCGCCTCTTCCTGTACCTGATCGGCGGCCACGTCTTCGCCGGCTTCCTCTACCTGCTCTTCGCCGTCGGGAAGTGACCCCGGCGGCGCCGCCGGCCGGACGGTGCGTCGACGGCGGGCGCGTCATGGGTCACGGGCTGTCGAGCCGCTCCAGGACCTCGCCGTCGGTCAGGACGAAGAAGTCGCTCAGGAAGCAGACGGCCTCCCCGTCGGCGCCGCGCCCCAGCCAGGTGGGGTAGTCGCCGTCGCCGTGGCCCGTCCGGAAGACGACGGCCGGTGGCGTGGGGCCCGTACCGGGCAGCACCGCATGGGTCCCGTGCGGCCACGGGGCGGGTGCGCCGGGGGCCCGGGCCGTGGGAGAGCGGGTCCCGTCACCGGTGGGGGAGTGGCCGGCGTCCGCGAAGCCCCCCACGCCGTTACGGGCCGCGTGGCCGAAGAAGTCGTCCTCGGCCAGGTCGTCCGGGTCCTCTCCCTCGCACAGCGCCGGTTCCCAGCTGCTGACGGGCGTCTCCCGGATCACCAGTCGGGCCGCCGCGACCAGGGTGACGGCCGGCAGCTGTCCGACGGCTGCCAGCTCCGCCAGGTGCAGCACCACCGCATGGGGTCCGGACGACACCCGTTGGACGAAGGGCTCCGGCGCCGCCCGCCGGTCCGCCGGGTCACCGGCGACGAGGCGACCCGAGGGCAGCGGCAGCGCCCCGACGTCCAGACGGCGAACCACCGCGGTCCGGCCGCTGTGCAGCCCGAGCCGGGCGCCGAACGCGCAGAGGTACTCCAGATCACACGGTTGCCTCGCCATGGCAGCTCCTCCTCCGGTGGACCCGGCGGGGCCGGTCCCCGCCGGCTCCGCCGCCCAGGGGCGCAGCGGCCCCCGAGCCTTCCGCTCCCGGGGCCGTGCCCGGGAGGCCGTTCTTCAGAGCGTGTGTGAGACCCCACGCCGGGCCGCGACGCCGGCTACGGCCGTCTGCCGCGTTGTCAGGAACGCCCGAGACCCGGTACGAGGGCACCCCCGCGGTGCAGCTGACCGCATCTGACGCCGCGAGCTGATCCGACGCGGGGTCTCACACACGCTCTCGGCGCGTGCCGGGTCGGTCCCGGTCGCCGGTCTCCGCGGCGAGCGTGGGCGACGGCCGCACCTCGGCGGGGCCGTGCGGCTCCGCGCTTCCCAGATGGCGTGCGAAGTGCTCCTCGATCGCGTGCTGCAGACGGATCTCGTTCTCCGGGTTGGCGAACCCGTGCCCCTCGTCCTCGGCCAGCAGGTACTCCACCGGCACGCCCCGCGCCCGCAGCGACTCGACGATTCCGTCGGACTCCGCGCGCATCACGCGGGCGTCGTTGGCGCCGTGGGCCACCAGCAGCGGTGTGGTGATCGCGTCCAGCCGGGTGATGGGCGACCGGGCGAGCATGTCGGCCTCCTGCGCGGCGTCCGCGGGGTCGCCCGCGTAGGCGTACCAGTTGTTCATCATGTACGGGCGGCTGAACGAGGGTAGGTTGCGCACGAAGCTCGCCAGGTCCGCGATGCCGACGATGTCCACGGCCGCCGCGAACCGCTCCGGGGTGGCGGTCACACCCACCAGCGTCGCGTACCCGCCGTAGGACCCGCCCATGATGCCGATCCGCTCCGGATCCGCCCACCCCTGGTCCACCGCCCACGCGACGGCGTCGAGCAGGTCGTTCTGCATCGCCCCGGCGAACTCGCCGAGCGCCGCGATGGTGTGGGCGCGGCCGTACCCCGTGGAGCCGCGGAAGTTGAGCTGGAGCACGCCGTAGCCGCGGTTGGCGAGGAACTGCGCCTGGGCGCTGTAGCCCCAGCTGTCGTTCATCCACGGGCCGCCGTGCACCAGCAGCACCAGCGGCAGCCTCCCCGGGGAGGCCCCGACGGGCAGGGTGAGGAACCCGTGCAGCGGCAGCCCGTCCCGGGCGGTGAGCCGGACCGGCTCCATCGGCGCCAGATCGGCCGGGTCGAGGTGGGGATACGGCCGGAAGAGACGCCGGCTGCGGCCCGTGGCGTGGTCGTAGTACCAGGCGACGCCGGGGTCCCGGTCGTGGACGAAGGTCGCGACCCAGCGCTGCCCGGAGTCGTCCGAGGACAAGGTCCCCAGCACGCCGTCGGAGAGGGCTGCGAGCGCGGCGTACACCTCGGCGAACCGCTCGTCGAGCACCTCGATCCGCGGACGCGGGCCCACGAACCGGGCGGCGAGCAGTTCGCCGGTCCCGCGGCGGGTGAACACGGTGGGCGGCAGCACCCCGGGGACCAGGGCGCCCATGACGTCGAGGCTGCTTCCTTCCCGCTCGGCGACCACGGTCATCGCGCCGGTCGCACGGTCGATCCGTACCAGCCGGAGGTCGTCCGAGTCCAGGTAGGCCCCGATGACGAGGCCACGCCCGTCGGGCGTCACCAACTGCGGCTGGACGTCCAGCGGGTACTCGGCCCCTCCCAGCCGGCGCAGCGGGCGCCGCTCGCAGGAGTCGCCGTCGACGGACGAGAACTCGATGGCACCGTCCGCGGTGAGCCGCGAGGTGAAGGCGGGCGCGCCGTCGTGGTCGAGCAGGATGTTCTCCGTGGGCTCCGACTGCTCGCAGTGCGGCGTCGTCCCACCGGTGGCCACGTCGATCCGGAAGAGGTCGAGCGACGTCGGCCGCCTGTTCATGACGACCAGCACGCTGCCGGGGTACCCGGACAGCGGTTCCGCCGAGAACACGCGGGAACCCGGGGGCAGCGGGGTCAGGTCCTCCGCGGGGGCGTCCGGGTCGGCCGGGTCCACCCGGTACAGGTGCGACTCCTCGTTGCCGTCGGTGTCCTGGAGGTAGAGCAGCCAGGCGGAGTCGTCGGACCAGAAGTAGCGCGTGATCCCCCGGCGGGTCTCATGCGTCACCGGCTCCGCCGCGTCGTGGTCTGCCTCGACACCGCGGACCCAGATGTTGCGGCGGCCGTGGGCCGGCGCGAGGTAGGCGATCCGGGTGCCGTCCGGCGAGATGGCGGGCTGGGCGAACCGCGGGTCGCCGAAGAGCTCCTCCGCCTCGACGCGTCGCGGGCGGATCGGGTCACGGGTGGTCACGGCGGTCTCCTCGGGACGGCGGGATCGGGCCGGTCGGCGCGACCGCGCGGGCCGCCCCCGGTCCCCACATCCCAAACGCTGCCCCGGGGGCAGGGTCAAGCGCGCTATACCGCCCGCGCCTTCCCTTACCGCGTCCCACGACGGAGGATGGGGCCATGACGAGCACGTTCGCCCGCCGGTGATCGCCTGGAGCACCCGCGAGCTCGCAGGCCTCGCGGACACCACGGTCAAGGCCATCCGCCACTACCACGCCATCGGCCTGCTGGAGGAGCCCGAACGCGCCCTCAACGGCTACAAGCGCTACGGCACGCCCCACCTGGTGCGGCTGCTCCAGATCAGGCGGCTGCGGGAGCTGGGGATGTCTCTGGAGGCGATCGCCGGTGTCTCCGGCCCGGACGACGGCTTCGCCGACGCCGTGCGCGCGCTCGACGCCGACCTGGCCGCGGCGATCGAGCGCCAGCAGGCGGTGCGCGCCGAACTGGCCGACCTGCTGCGCCACGAGGCCACCGCCGACGTGCCGGCGGGGTTCGAGGCCGTGGCGTCGAACCTCAGCGACGCGGACCGCGCGACGATCACGGTCTCGTCGCAGTTGTTCAGCGAGACGGTGGCCCGGGAGATCCGGGGGATGGCGGCGATCCGCCACGAGCTGGACTCCGAGTTCGACGACCTGCCCCCGGACGCCGACGAACGGACGGTCGCCGACCTGGCGCGGCGCCTCGCGCCCCTCGTCCGCGACCTGCACGAGCGGTTCCCCTCCTCGCGCGACCCGGCCGCCCACGCGCGCGGCGAGCGGCGCGCCGCGATCGCGACCATGGCGCAGACCCTCGCCGACCACTACAACCCGGCGCAGGTCGCCGTGTTGCGGGAGCTCGGGCGCCTCCTGGCCGCGGAGCGCACGGCGGAGCCGCCGCCGGCGGAGTGAGGCCCGGCCGGGAGCGGACGCTCCCGCCCGGCCCCGGGGCGCGCCGGCACCCGAACGCACCGCCGCACCCCGCCCCGGCCCGGCTTTCGCGCAGGTCGGAAGGGGTGCGGCAGGGTCTGAGCGGGACGTCGGATCACACGTCGAAGTACAGCTCGAACTCGTGGGGGTGGGGACGGAGCTGCATCGGGGCGATCTCCTTCTCCCGCTTGTAGTCGATCCAGGTCTCGATCAGGTCGGAGGTGAAGACGCCGCCGGCCTGGAGGTACTCGTTGTCCTCCTCCAGCGCGGTCAGCACCTCGGGCAGCGAGGTCGGGACCTGCGGGATGCCCGCGTGCTCCTCCGGCGCCAGCTCGTAGAGGTCCTTGTCGACCGGCTCGGCCGGCTCGATCTTGTTCTTCACACCGTCGAGGCCGGCCAGCAGCAGGGCGGAGAAGGCCAGGTACGGGTTGGACGACGGGTCCGGCGCGCGGAACTCGACGCGCTTGGCCTTCGGGTTGGAACCGGTGATCGGGATGCGCATCGCGGCGGAGCGGTTGCGCTGCGAGTACACCAGGTTCACCGGGGCCTCGAAGCCCGGCACCAGGCGGTGGAAGGAGTTCACCGTCGGGTTGGTGAAGGCCAGCAGCGACGGGGCGTGCTTGAGGATGCCGCCGATGTAGTAGCGGGCGGTGTCCGAGAGGCCGGCGTAGCCCTGCTCGTCGTAGAAGAGCGGCTGGCCGTTGGTCCACAGCGACTGGTGGACGTGCATGCCCGAGCCGTTGTCACCGAAGATCGGCTTCGGCATGAAGGTGGCGGTCTTGCCGTTGCGCCAGGCGACGTTCTTGACCAGGTACTTGAACAGCATCAGGTCGTCGGCGGCGGCGAGCAGCGTGTTGAACTTGTAGTTGATCTCGGCCTGACCGGCGGTGCCGACCTCGTGGTGCTGGCGCTCGACCTCCAGGCCGGCCTTCACCATCTCCAGCGTCATCTCCGCGCGCAGGTCGGCGAAGTGGTCGACCGGGGGAGTGGGGAAGTAGCCGCCCTTGTAGCGGACCTTGTAGCCGCGGTTGCCGCCGTTCTCGATGGCACCGGTGTTCCAGGCGCCGGCCTCGGAGTCGATGTAGTAGTAGCCGGCGTTGGCCTTGGTCTCGAACCGCACCTCGTCGAAGACGTAGAACTCCGCCTCGGGGCCGAAGTAGGCGGTGTCCGCGATACCGGAGGAGGCCAGGTACGCCTCGGCCTTCTTGGCGATGTTCCGCGGGTCGCGGCTGTACGCCTCGCCCGTGATCGGGTCGTGGATGAAGAAGTTGATGTTGAGCGTCTTGTCCTTGCGGAACGGGTCCAGCCGCGCGGTGGAGAGGTCCGGGAGAAGCGCCATGTCGGACTCGTGGATGGCCTGGAACCCGCGGATCGAGGAGCCGTCGAACATCAGCTGCTCGGCCGGGTCGAACGCCTCCGCCATGACCGTGACGTGCTGCATGGTGCCCGGCAGGTCGCAGAAGCGGACGTCGATGAACTTGACGTCGTTGTCCGAAATATACTTCTTGATCTCGTCGGCGTTCTGGAACATCCGGAGTCCTCCTTGCCCGCCGCGAGGACGGGGCGTTGCAGCTCGATGGGCAGCCCAGTGCGGTGACCTGCCGGGGTCGACCCTAGGAACAGGGCATTACTCAGGAATGACTCACCTGTTTCGCCGATGTTAACCGGACAGTTTTCCGAAAGGGGCGAGGCGGGACCGCCGGCGGGAGGGATCCGGGCCGGTCGCGGGAGGCCCGGCCCGGGGCGCTACCGTGGTTCCGTGGACAAGCGCCAGGCAATGGGATCGTGGCTCTCCGGACCGCGAGCGGCGGCCGAGGAGATGGGTGTCGAGTTCGGCTACCGGGGTGAACGGCTCGGCCTTCCGAAGGACGGGCCCGGTTCCCTCGCCGGTCCGGGCCGGCGGCTCGCCGCACTCGCTCTCGACTGGGGCCTGTGCATGCTGATCGCATACGGTCTGCTCGCCGACGGGCAGGCGTCCCTCGGGAACTGGACCCTCCTGGTCTTCGCCGTCACCGCCGTCCTCACCGTCGGCACCGTCGGCTCCACCCCCGGCAAGCGCCTGCTCGGCCTGCGCGTCCTGTCGGTGCACGGCGGCCGGCTCACCTTCTCCCGCGCCGCGCTGCGGACCCTGCTGCTGGTCCTGGCGATCCCCGCGCTCGTCTGGGACCGCGACCAGCGCGGCCTCCACGACCGGCTCGCCGCCGCGGTGCAGGTCCGCATCTGACGTCCGGCCGCTGCGGCTCCCGCTTCCGCCGCCGTTTCCCCGGCGACCGGCCCGGCACCCCGGGACCCCGATGACGGCGGTGCGGTCCAGCCGGAGGACGCACGGGGCGGCACAGGGACGGACGGCACCGGCCCCTTCGCCGCGTTCCGCAGCCGTGGTCTCGGCTCAGCGGCCCTTGGGCATCTGCCCCTTCGGCATCCGCATGCCCTTGGGCATCGGGCCCTTCGGCACCGGCATGTTCTTCATCAGGTCGCCCATGGCCCGCAGCCGGTCGTTGATCTCGGTGATGCGGGCGCCCGGCAGGACGCGCGGCAGCTTCATGAGCTTGCCGCGCAGCTTGCCCAGCGGAACCTGGCCCTCCTCGCGGCCGACCATGATGTCGTGGACGGGCACGTCGGTCACGACGCGCGCCATCTTCCGCTTCTCGGCGGCCAGCAGCCCCTTCACCCGGTTGGGGTTGCCCTCGGCGACGAGGACGATCCCGCACTTGCCGACGGCGCGGTGCACCACGTCCTGGCTGCGGTTGATCGCTACGGCCGGGGTGATGACGAACCCGCGCTTGATGTTCTCCAGCACCGCCGCGGCGGCGCCCGGCTGGCCCTCCATCTGCCCGTAGGCGGCGCGCTCCGCCCGCCGGCCGAACACGATGGCGGTGGCCAGCAGCGCCACCAGGAAGCCGAGAATGCCCAGGTAGATCGGGTGCCCGATCAGGAATCCGATGGCGAGGACGACACCGAACGTCCCGAGGAACACACCGCCGATGACCCACCCGATCCAGCGGTCGGACCGCCGGGTCATCTTGTAGGTGAGACCGATCTGCCGCAGTCTGCCCGGGTTCTCGGGGTCGGCTTTCTTCTTCTTCCTCGCCATGAGTCCTCTTCTTGGTCCAGAGATCCCGGTCCACGGCCCTCGCCGCAGGGGCGCGGGGGTGCCGGGAGTGCGGGCGCGGTCGGCGCCGTCAGGCCGAACAATCACTCGCAAGTTTACGTTGCCGCAAGGCCGCGGACCCGTCCGGTGTGCACCTGGTGCCCGATGGTGACCGCCGTGTCGTCGAGGCGGGGTCGGCGTGTGCCGTGAACCGTGCCCGGGCGTGCACGCCGGAGGCCCCGACGCACCGGACGCGACCGATCGCCGCGTGGCGACCGGTCGCGTCCGGGAGGCTCGACGTGAGCGCGGCGACGGGCCGGGAGGCCGGGCCGCTGCCGGGCGGCGCGGGTCAGGCGGCGGGGGTGGCGGCCTCGCGCCGCTCCATCGCCTGCCGGTACAGCCGGCCCGCCCGGTACGAGGAGCGGACCAGCGGGCCGGACATGACGCCTGCGTAGCCGATCTCCTCGGCCTCCTGCTGGAGCTCGACGAACTCGTCGGGCTTCACCCAGCGCTCCACCGGGTGGTGTCGCGGCGTCGGGCGCAGGTACTGCGTGATGGTGATCAGCTCGCACCCCGCCTCGTGCATGTCGCGGAGCGCCTGGCTGACCTCCTCGCGGGTCTCGCCCAGGCCGAGGATCAGGTTCGACTTGGTGACCAGGCCGGCCTCACGGGACCGGGTGAGGACCTCCAGCGACCGCTCGTACCGGAACGCGGGGCGGATCCGCTTGAAGATGCGCGGAACCGTCTCGACGTTGTGCGCCAGCACCTCGGGACGAGTGGAGAAGACCTCGGCGAGCTGCTCCGGCTCGGCGTTGAAGTCCGGGATCAGCAGCTCGACGCCGGTGTCCGGCATCAGTTCGTGGATCTGCCGGACGGTCTCGGCGTACAGCCAGCTGCCGCCGTCGTCCAGGTCGTCCCGTGCGACGCCGGTGATCGTCGCGTACTTCAACCCCATCTGCTGGACGGACTCCGCCACGCGCCGGGGCTCGTCACGGTCCAGCTCGGCGGGCTTGCCGGTGTCGATCTGGCAGAAGTCGCAGCGCCGTGTGCACTGCTCACCACCGATGAGGAAGGTGGCCTCGCGGTCCTCCCAGCACTCGAAGATGTTGGGACAGCCCGCCTCCTGGCAGACCGTGTGCAGCCCCTCGCGCTTCACCAGACCCTGCAGGGCGGTGTACTCGGGGCCCATCTTCGCCCGGGTCTTGATCCACTCGGGCTTGCGCTCGATCGGGGTCTGGCTGTTCCGGACCTCCAGACGGAGCATCTTGCGACCGTCGGGTGCGACAGCGGACACGTCCGGCTCCCTACGCTTTCGATTCCTCGGCGAACACCAGGGTACGCCCGTATATCTCCGGGCCGCGGCCCGGTGCGACCCGCGCAGCGCCGGGGCGTGCGCACACCGTGTCACGGTCGGCGCCGACGGCGCCCGCGCGGGTCGGCGCTCAGACCGCGCGCGGCAGCGGCTCCGCCGCCTCCAGCACGGTCAGCAGTTCTCTCTCGACCACCGGCAGCACCTCCGCCACCGTGACCTCACGGCCCAGTTCCTGTGCGAGGGAGGTCACACCGGCGTCCCGGATGCCGCAGGGGACGATCCGGTCGAAGGAGGTGTTGTCGGGTGCGACGTTCAGGGCGAAGCCGTGCATGGTGACGCCCTTCGCCACCCGGATGCCGATCGCCGCCAGCTTGCGGTCCTCGCCGCGCTGCCCCGCGTTGGAAGGGGCGTACTCGGGGCCGCTGAGTCGGGGGTCGAACTCCTCGTCGTGCAGCCGCGGGTCGAAGTCCAGCGACAGCCCGCCGAGCGCCGTGCCGGCCCCGGCGCGTTCCCCGCCCAGCACCCACACCCCGCTGCGGCCCTCGATCCGGGTGGTGTCCACGCCGAAGGCGGCGCAGACGCGGATCAGCGCCTCCTCCAGGCGCCGCACGTGGGCCACGACGTCCACCGGGCGCGGGAGCTTCAGGATCGGGTAACCCACGAGCTGCCCCGGACCGTGCCAGGTGATCTTCCCGCCGCGGTCCACGTCGACGACGGGGGTGCCGTCGAGCGGGCGCTCGCTGTCGAGGGTCCGGCGGCCGGCGGTGTAGACGGCCCGGTGCTCCAGCAGCAGGCAGGTGTCGGGGATCTCGTCGGCGAAGCGTGAGGCGTGGACGCGCCGCTGCTCGTCCCAGCCGAGCCGGTAGTCCACCGCGTCGTCGCCGAAGCCCATCCGGACAAACCGCAGCTCGCTCACTGCCGCTCCTTCGCTGTGCGCTGCGGGTTCTCCCGCCTGGCGGGCGCCTCCACCGGCCGCGGAGCGGTCGGGGACGGGCCGTCGTCCACTGTACGTCCGGGGCCGATGGAGGGGCCCCTGTGCCCGGTCTCACACGTATGGATGAATCCCTGCCAAAGCAGCCGATACGGCCCCCGGATGCGGCTAAATTCACGCCGTCCTCCCGGCCGCAGCACCGACCCGGCCGGGGTTCCACGAGAGAGATCTGCTGATGTCCACGGAACGGCCCGGAGGTACGACCTCCCCCCCCTCCACCCGGCGGAGTCCCAACCGCCAGCTCGCGACCCTGATCGCCGAGGCAGGGTTCTCGCACGCCGGCCTCGCCAGACGTGTCGACCAACTAGGGCTGGAGCACGGCCTGGACCTGCGGTACGACAAGACGTCGGTGACGCGCTGGCTGCGCGGTCAACGACCACGCGGCACCACGCCCGCGCTCATCGCCGAGGTCTTCACCCGTCGGCTGGGCCGACGGCTCACCGCCCAGGACCTCGGATTGGAGGCGTGCGCGCCGGTCTACGCCGGCCTGGAGTTCGCGGCAGGTCCGAGCGAGGCGGTCGACATCGTCTCCGGCCTGTGGCGCAAGGACTCCGGCACCCACGCCGAGCTGCGCAAGATCGCGTTCACCCCCGCCGGTCTCGTCGTGCCCAGCCGCGACTGGCTGATCGGCCGCCCCGACGAGCGGGTCGCGCGCGGCGACGTCGACGGCCCGCCGGGCCAGGCGGGGCCGCCGGTGCCGGGCGCGGCCACGCCGCCGCAGTTG
>NZ_JAAVJB010000061.1 GCF_012034385.1 Streptomyces spiramenti | reverse complement strand
GCGGCCGAAGCCGGTGAGGCGAACCATCAACAGGGAAACGCCGGTTGCGACGACCACCAGGGAGGTGGCGACGGGCGCGGCGTCGGCAGCGGCCGTGCCGTCCCCGACGCCGGACCCGGCAGCCGGCGCCGTCGCGGCTGCCCGGGAGAGCTGACCTCCCGACGAGACTCCCGTCGTACCCCGCTTGCTGGCGCGGGCGGGGTACGACGGGGCACGACACCGACCGCCCCGGCGGGCCGAAGCCCTCTGGGGCGGTCGCGGCCCGGCGGGGAAGGGCCGGTCCCGGGTCAGCGCCGGACGCCGTCGATCTGCAGCATCCGAGCGATGACCTTGTCGAGTTCGCCGTCCTGGAAGACCTTCTTCCAGTCGTCGCGGACGATCGACTCCCTCCCGTAGTCCATGGCGATGAGGCAGGCGTCGGAGAACGGGTTGGAGCCCTTGAGGGTGTTGGCGAGCGCCACCTGGGTGTGGCCCAGCAGCATCGCCCGCGCCGCGGGCTCGGGCACGCCCACGGTGTGCACGGTCTCGTGCAGCGCCTCGGTGAGCAGGGCGCCGACCATGCAGGCGATGGTCTCCACCAGGGTGGGCTCCAGCACGGCCAGCTGCTTGACGGTCACCCAGTGCACGTCCACCACGGGGGCGTACATGGCGCGGATGACGTCCTCCGCCAGCCGCTGCCGCTCCGCGTCGCCGCCCTCGTAGGCGGCGACGACGTCCTGCGGGGCGGCGATGCCGCCGAAGGTGTCGGCCCATTCCTCGGCGGTGGTCCGCTCCAGGAAGACCGACGGGTGGCACGGGTGCGCGCAGACGTAGTGGACGTCCTCGCGCGGGTGGAGCAGTCCGGCGTAGGCGGCGGCCGGGTCGAGGGTGAGGACGACCGTGCCGGGGCGCAGCAGCGGGACCAGCTCGGCCGAGACGGGGCCCAGGACACGGTCGGGAACGGCGAGGATCACCACGTCGGCGGCGGTGACGGCCTCCCGGGAGTCGGTGACCTCGCGGCCCAGACCGCGGATGTACTCCTGGCCGGCCTCGGAGGCCTCGCAGTAGAGGGTCCGGTGGTCGGTCGTCACCAGGTTGTCGGAGACGCGCCGGCCCATCTTCCCGGCCGCTCCGATGACGGCGATCGTGGTGGTGCCGGCCGCGTTGTCGGTCTCGGTGGCCATTACTCGCTCCTCAGTAGGGTGTTCATGCTGTGGCGTGTCCACCGGTCCTCCAGCCGGGCGGTGGCTTCGAAGCCCTCGTCCTGCCAGGGGAGCCAGTGCTCGACGATCTGGTTGACGCCGCGTTCGGCGGGTCGGACGGCGGCCACGGTCGCGGCGTGGTCGAGCAGCCCTTCCCCCAGCGGCGCACCGGCGTAGGTGAAGCCGACCCAGCCGTCGCGGCGGGTGAAGGCGAAGTCCTTGACGTGGATGTTGACGGTGCGGTCGGCGGTGGCCGCGACGACGTCCGCCGGGTGCTCCAGCCGCGCCACGCAGTTGCCCGGGTCCAGGACGACGCCGAGGTGCGGGTCGTCCACCGCCTCCACGACGGAGACGAGGTCCCGGGTGGCGACCTGCTCGTAGGTCTCCAGCCCGAGGGTGACGCCCCGCTCCGCGTAGGCGGCGACGGTCGGCCGCAGCAGGTCCGCCGCCTCGGCCGGTCCGGGGCGGTGGTCGGGGGTGTGGAGCATCGACCGGACCAGGGTGGCGCCCAGGCGCTCCGCGACCGCGAGGTGGCGCAGCAGGTGCTCGGGGCGGACGCCACGGGTGCCCAGTTCCAGGCGGAGGCCGGCGGCGTCGGCGGCGGCCCGGACCTCGTCGAGGCGGGCGTCGTCCCAGCCGGCGAGCGGCGGGTAGTCGCAGATCTGGAAGACCTCGCCGCCCAGGGCGGCGGTGTCGGCGAACATCTCCTCCAGCGTCATCGGACGGGGCGCGCGGGGAGAGTGCCGCCAGAAGTAGGCGTAGGTGCTGATGCCGAGCGCCATCACCGCACCGCCTCGGCGTCGGGGGCGTGGACCTCGTCCAGCACGGCCGCGAGGGCGGCGGGGTCGTGCGCGAACCGGCCGAGGAACAGGCCGTCGACGTGGGGCCGCAGTCGGGTGAGCAGCCCGGGGCCCGCGCTGCCGCCGTAGATGACCGAGGAACCGGCGAGACGGGGTTCCCGGGCGAGGCGGGCGGTGAGGGCGCGGCAGACGGTGGTGATGTGGTCCACGGGTGCCGAGGCGGCGGCACCGATCGCCCACCGCGGCTCGTAGGCGACCACCAGGGAGCCGGTCAGCCCTTCGGTGACCCGGTCCAGCTCGGCCACCACCGTCCGGGCCGCAGTGTCGGCGGGCACGGTCTCCGATTCGCCGACGCAAAGCACCGGGGTCATACCGTTGCGGAGCGCGGCGGCCGTCTTGGCCGCGACCACGGTGTCGTCCTCCGCGAAGAGCGTGCGCCGTTCGGCATGGCCGACTTCCGCGTAGCGGCAGCCGATCTCACTGAGGTAAGGGGCACCGACCTCGCCGGTGTAGGCGCCAGAGTCGGCGGTCGCCACGTCCTGGGCGCCGATCTCGACGCCGGAGCCGGCGAGCACCCCGGCGACCGGGACCAGCGCGGGGAAGGAGGGCAGCACGAAGACACGCGCCGCGCCGGTGGCGACGGCGGGGTGGGAGTCGGCCACCGCGGCGACGCGGCGGGCCCAGTTGAGGGTCCGGTGGTGGCCGAAGTACATCTTGAGGCTGACGCCGATGACGACCGGGGTCGGCGCGGAGGCCATCAGGCGGCCTCGTAGTCGCACATCAGCCGCACCTTGGCCGAGGACGGGGAGGTCTCGTCGAACCGGTAGGTGAGCCACTCGGCGGCGAGCCGCCGGGCCAGCTCCAGACCGATGACGCGCTGCCCGAAGGTGAGGACCTGGGCGTTGTTGGAGAGTACGGAGCGCTCCACCGAGAAGGAGTCGTGGGCGGTGACGGCGCGGATCCCCCGGACCTTGTTGGCGGCGATGGCGACGCCCAGTCCGGTGCCGCACACCAGCAGCGCCCGGTCGGCCTCGCCGCGGGCGACGATCTCGGCCGCCGCGAAGGCGACGGTCGGATAGGCGGTGTGGCCGTCCGCGTCCACCCCGACATCGGTGACGGAGGCGACGAGGTCGCTGGCGGCGAGGTCCCGGCCGAGTGCCTCCTTGTACGCGTGGCCGGCGTCGTCGCAGCCGATGACGATGCGGAGCTTGTCGGTCATGGTGTGTCCTTCGTCGTGGGGCGGTCGGTGGGCGCGGCGGGCCCGGTGAGCGTCGCGTGGACGGCCCGCACGATGAGGGCGAGCGAGTGGGCGCCGGCGTCGGGGGTGCCGAGGGAGCGTTCGGCGTGCGGCCGGGCGCGCCCGCGCCGGGGAAGCAGGTCGGCGGTGTCCGCGGCGGCGTCGGCGGCGGTCGCGGCCGGCGGCGCGGCGTGCGGCGCCGGTTCGGCGGTGGTGGTGGTCTCGCGGGTCCGGCCGGTCCAGTTGGTCCCGTCCCACCAGCGTTCCGGTGCTGGCCCGTTGCCGGCGTAACCCGGGTCGGGGTACCAGCCGGGCGGCATCGTCATACTCACCCGTGCAGCCTAGCGGCGGCGGGCGCCCGGGGGTGGGCTCGACGGCCGCCCCCGGGCGGTTTCCGGACCGGTGGCGATGATCACAGCGGCGTGACGTAGGCCCCCGAGATGCCGCCGTCGACCAGGAAGGACGAGGCGTTGACGAAGCCGGAGTCGTCGCTGGCGAGGAAGGCGACCGCCCCGGCGATCTCCTCGGGTTCGGCGAAACGTCCCATCGGCACGTGGATCAGGCGCCGTGCGGCGCGTTCCGGGTCCGCCGCGAACAGCTCCTTCAGCAGGGGGGTGTTGACCGGCCCCGGGCACAGCGCGTTGACGCGGATGCCCTCGCGTGCGAACTGCACCCCCAGCTCCCGGGACATCGCCAGCACGCCGCCCTTGGAGGCGGTGTAGCTGATCTGGGAGGTGGCGGCGCCCATCACGGCGACGAAGGAGGCGGTGTTGATGACGGAGCCGCGTCCCTGTTCGCGCATGTAGGGCAGGACGGCCTGGCAGCACAGGTACACGGAGGTCAGGTTGGTGTGCTGGACCCGCTGCCAGGCGTCGATGCCGGTGGTGAGGATCGAGTCGTCGTCGGGCGGGGAGATACCGGCGTTGTGGAACGAGACGTCGATCGATCCGTAGGTGTCGTGGGCGGTCGCGAAGAGCGCGGCGACCTGTTCGGCGTCGGTGACGTCGGTGGAGACGAAGATCCCGCCGGTCTCGCGGGCGGCGGACTCGCCGGCGGCGGCGTCGACGTCGGCGCACACGACGTGGGCGCCCTCGGCTGCGAGGCGCCGCGCGGAGGCCAGTCCGATGCCGCTGCCGGCTCCGGTGACCACGGCGGTACGGCCGACGAGCCGGCGGCAGACCGGGGCGTCGGGGGCGGTCGTGGGGTCGTCTGCGCCTGGCTGCTGGGTCACGGGGTCTCCTCGGTGCTGATGAAGACGTTCTTCGTCTCGGTGAAGGCGGCCAGCGCGTCCGGCCCCAGCTCTCGGCCGAGGCCGGACTGTTTGAAGCCGCCGAACGGTGTGGCGTACCGGACGGCGCTGTGCGAGTTGACGGAGAGGTTGCCCGCGGTCACGGCGCGGGCGACGCGGAGCGCGCGGCCGATGTCGCGGGTCCACAGCGAGCCGGCGAGTCCGTAGTCGGTGGCGTTCGCCAGCCGAACGGCGTCCGCCTCGTCGTCGAAGGGGACGACGATCGCGACGGGGCCGAACACCTCTTCCGTGAGGGCCCGCTCGGGGGCGCGGACCGACTCCAGGACGGTGGCGGGGTACCAGTGGCCCGGCCCGTCCGGGACGCTGCCCCGGATCGCGGCCGGGGTCGATTCGGGGACCAGGTCGCGCACGCGTGCACGGTGGGCGGCGGAGATGAGCGGACCGAGGTCGGTGGCGGGGTCGGTGGGGTCGCCGGTGCGCATCGCCAGGACGGCGGGCTCCAGCAGTTCCAGGAACCTGTCGTAGCAGGAGCGCTGCACCAGGATGCGGCTGCGGGCGCAGCAGTCCTGGCCGGTGTTGTCGAGGAAGGAGCCTGGGGCGGTGGCGGCGGCGCGTTCCAGGTCGGCGTCGGCGAAGACGATGTTGGGGCTCTTGCCGCCGAGTTCGAGGGTGAGCCGCTTGGTGGTCGCGGCGCAGCGTGCCATGATGCGGCGTCCCACCGCGGTGGAGCCGGTGAACACGATCTTCGCGACGCCGGGGTGGTCGACGAGGGCCGCACCGGTGATGTCGCCGGCGCCGGGCAGCACTTGGAAGAGGTCCTCGGGGAGGCCGGCGGCCAACGCGAGTTCGGCGAGGCGCAGAGCGGTGAGCGGGGTGGCCTCCGCGGGCTTGAGGAGGACCGCGTTGCCGGCGGCGAGCGCGGGGGCGCTGCCCCAGGCGGCCACGGGCATCGGGAAGTTCCACGGTGCGATGACGCCGACGACGCCCAGCGGTTCGGCGAAGGTGAGGTCGACGCCGCCGGCGACGGGGATCTGGCGCCCGTTGAGCCGTTCCACTCCCCCGGCGGCGTACTCCAGCACGTCGCGGACGTTGCCGGCCTCCCAGCGGGCCCCGGCCAGTGGGTGCCCGGCCTCACGGGTCTCGATGGCGGCCAGTTCCTCCAGGCCGTCGTCGACCGCCGCGGCGAAGCGCCGGAGCGACCGGGCGCGGTCGGCGGGGGCGAGCGCCGCCCAGCGGCGTTGTGCCGCGGCGGCGCGACGCACGGCTGCGTCGACCGCGGCGGGGGTGGTGCCGGGGATGGTGGTGATGAGCTGCTCGGTGGTGGGGTCGGTCAGCGTCAGGGTGTGTTCGGCTTCGGCGTCCCGTGGCGGGTCGCCGGGGGCTGGGTGACGCACGGTGGGTGGCTCCTGGCTCGGTGCTGCGTTCAGGGTTCGGGATTCGGGGTGCGGCAGGTCCGGGGCGGTCGGGCGCGGGATGTGGTGGGGCGGCCCGGGCACGTGTGCGGAGGTGGCACCTCCGGCGGTCGTGGGCCGGGCCGGCCGCGCGGGTCACATCCGCTCGAAGGAGCGGACGCGTTCCCAGTCGGTGACGGCGGCGTCGTAGGCGTCCTGTTCCACCCGCGCCATGGTGAGGTAGTGCTCCACCACCTCCTCGCCGAAGGCGGCGCGCGCGATCCCGGAGGCGCCCCAGCGTCGGGCGGCGTCGCGCAGCGTGGCGGGGACGTGCTCGGCGTCGCCCGCGTAGGCGTTGCCCAGGCAGGGTTCGGGGAGTTCCAGGCGCTGGTCGACGCCGTGGAGTCCTGCCGCGATCATCGCCGCGACCGCGAGGTAGGGGTTGACGTCACCGCCGGGGAGGCGGTTCTCCAGCCGGTGGCCCGCGCCGCGTCCCAGGACGCGCAGTGCGCAGGTCCGGTTGTCCGGCCCCCAGGCGACCGCGGTGGGGGCGAAGGAGCCGGGTCGGAACCGCTTGTAGGAGTTGATGTTGGGCGCGTGGAGCAGCGTGAGGTCGGGCAGCGCGGCGAGTTGACCGGCGAGGAAGTGCCGCATCGTCCCCGACATACCGTGGGGGTCGCTGTCGTCGGCGAGGACCGGTCGCCCCTCCGCGTCGCGCAGTGAGAGGTGGACGTGGCAGCTGTTGCCCTCGCGCTCGTCGTACTTGGCCATGAAGGTCAGCGCGGAGCCGTGCTGGGCCGCGATCTCCTTGGCGCCGGTCTTGTAGACGACGTGCTGGTCGCAGGTGGTGAGCGCGTCGTCGTACCGGAACACGATCTCGTGCTGGCCCAGGTTGCACTCGCCCTTGGCCGACTCGACCTTCAGCCCGGCACCGCTCATGCCGCGGCGGACGGCCCGGAGCAGCGGTTCGACGCGCGCGGTGCCGAGGACGGAGTAGTCGACGTTGTACTGGTTGGCCGGGGTGAGGCCGCGGTAGCCGGCGTTCCAGGCCTGTTCGTAGCTGTCGTGGAAGAGCATGAACTCCAGCTCGGTCGCGGCCAGCGCGGTCCAGCCGCGCTCGGCGAGGCGGTCGAGCTGACGGCGGAGGATCTGGCGCGGCGAGGCCGCGACCGGGGTGCCGTCGTGCCACGCGAGGTCGGCGTTGACCATGGCGGTGCCGGGTTGCCAGGGCACGAGCCGCAGCGTGGCCGGGTCGGCGTGCATCGCGAAGTCGCCGTAGCCCTTCTCCCAGGACGACATCGCGTACCCGTCGACCGTGTTGAGGTCGACGTCCACGGCGAGGAGGTAGTTGCAGCCCTCCGTGCCGTGCTCCAGCACCTCGTCGAGGAAGAAGCGGGCGTCGAACCGCTTGCCCTGGAGTCGGCCCTGCATGTCGGTGAAGGCCAGGACGACGGTGTCGATCCGGTCCTCGTCGGTGAGTACCCGCAGTTCCTCGACGGAGAGCGGGGGCGTGCGTTCGGCCACGGTCGGCCTCCTGTCGATCGCCGGATGGCTTAAGGTACTGGGGCGAACCATTACTTGGGAAGGACGCCCGCCGCGTGGTGCGCCCGCGGTCCGGCTTCCGCCGCCGCGGGACCGCGACCGGAGGAGGGGCGGGGAGATGACGGCCGACGACGACACACCGGCGGACCACGACCCCGCTCCCCCGGCCGCCGGTGAGCCCGCCGCGACGCCGTCCGGACTGGCTGCGCTGCTCGGGCCGGTGCACGCCGACAGCGGCTTCGAGGAGGCGCTGGAACGCCTGCTGCGCGCACTGCGGCTGGGACTGGTGGCCCCCGGCGAACGGCTGCCCCCCGAGCGGGAACTGGCGCGGCTGCTGGGCATCGGCCGGTCGACGCTGCGCGAGGTGCTGGAGGTGCTGCGCTCCCAGGGCCTGGTCGTCAGCCGCCGCGGGAGGTACGGCGGGACCTTCGTCGCCGCCGGGTGCGGCTCGGGCGGCGCACCGCCACCGGGCGTCGACGTGGCCGACACCCTCCGGCTGCGCGAGGTGCTGGACGTCGGGGCGGCCGAGCTCTGCGCCGGGCAAGGACTGCGCCCCGAGGAGACACTGCGGTTGCGCGAGGTGCTGGCGGAGACCTCGGCAGCACCGCCGGGCGGGTACCGGCGCGCCGACACCCGCCTGCACCTGACGCTCGTGGCCCTGGCCGGGTCTCCCTCCCTGTCGTCCCACTACGCGCAGGCGCGCGCCTCGTTGAACGTGCTGCTGGACGGGATCCCGCTGCTGGAGCGGAATCTGGAGCACTCGCAGCGGCAGCACGCCCGGGTGGTGGCCGCGGTACTGGCGGGTGACGCGCGCGCGGCGGGGACCGCGATGCGCGAGCACTGCGCCGGGACCGCCTCGCTGCTGCGCGGGTTCCTGGGGTGAGACCGGAACGGACGGCCCGGCTGACGGGCGGCCCCGGGGCGGGCGGCCGGGAGCCCCGCTCCCGGCCGGCGCCGGGAGGGCAGCGTCGAAGGAACGGACCGCGGGAGGCCGCGGGGAACGAGGAGGAACCGTGACACGACCGCTGATCGGCGTGAGCACCTATCTGGAGTCATCGGTGCGCTGGGGGGTGTGGGACCTCCCCGCCGCCGTCCTGCCCGCCGCCTACCACCGGCAGGTCAGAGCGGCCGGCGGCCTGCCGGTGCTGCTGCCGCCGGACGACGAGGAGCACGCCGTCGAGGTGGTCCGCCGCCTCGACGGGCTCGTGGTGGCGGGCGGCCCGGACGTGGCGCCGGAGCGCTACGGCGCTGCCCGGCATCCGCGCTGCGGACCCAGCGGTCACGCGCGGGACGGTGGCGAGCTGGCGCTGATCCGCGCCGCGCTCGACTCCGGGGTGCCGTTGCTGGGCGTGTGCCGCGGCATGCAGCTGCTCAACGTCGCGCTGGGCGGGACGCTGGTGCAGCACGTGGAGGGGCACGGCGGCACCCCGGGGGTCTTCGGTTCCCACCCGGTGCGCCCGGTCGAGGGCACCCGCCTCGCGGGGATCCTGGGCACCGCGGAGCTGCCGGTGCCGACCTACCACCACCAGGCGGTGGACCGGGCCGGCGCAGGGCTCGTCGTGTCGGCCTTCGCAGGCGACGGCACGGTGGAGGCGCTGGAGCGGCCCGGCGGACCGCTGACCCTGGGGGTGCAGTGGCACCCGGAGGCGGGCGAGGACGGGAGGCTCGCGGCGGCCCTGGTCTCCGCCGCCACCGGGCCCGCGTCCGCCCGCACCGACCGGAGCGCCGCGACCCCCTGAGGGCCTGGCACCGGGGCGCCGCACCGGGCGCGGCTCCCACCGGGCGCTGCGAGGGCCCGGGCGGGTCGCCGCCGCGCTCCCCCGGTGGGCGGGGCCCCGCCGTCACTCGTACGGTGGAGGCGGGCGTCCCGCGGCTCCGACCTCGGCGTCGGCGTCCGGGAATCGCCCCAGCCGGTACCGGCGCGTCGGCGTACGAGTCCGCGCCGGGCGGCCCACGCCCCGGCGGACGCCAGGCAGGAGGATCCACCATGACCGACCATGACACCGCAGCGCTGCGGGCCGACTCCCCCGGGGTGGACGTGACGATGCCGCCGAGTGGCACCGGCTGCGCCGACTGCGAGGCCGAGGGCGGCTGGTGGGTGCACCTGCGCCGCTGCGCACAGTGCGGCCACGTGGGGTGCTGCGACTCCTCCCCCGCCCGCCACGCCACCGCCCACCACCGGTCCACCGGTCACCGGTACGTGCAGAGCTTCCAGCCCGACGAGGACTGGTTCTGGGACTACACCGAGGAGCAGGTGCTCGGCGGACCGGAGCTGGCGCCCCCGGCGGAGCACCCGTTCGACGTGACCACGCCGGGACCGCTGGACCGGCTGCCGGCGGACTGGCGTTCACGCATCACGGGCTGACCGCGGAACTCGCGGGAAGGCCCCCGCCGGGCCCGCGGCCCCGGCGGGCGCGCTGCGCCGGCGTCGGTGCGCGCTCTCAGCGCTCCCCGGCTGCAGGGGGTGCCGCCGGGGCGAGCGCGGCGGCGAGCACGGCGGGCGCCTCGGTCAGCGAGGGTCCGTACCAGGTGAGGTGCCGGCCGCTGAGCAGCGCGGCGGGCAGTCCGGGGAACGCCTCAGGGCCGTCATCGGCCGCGAAGGCGTAGGGCTCGTCCGGCAGCACCACCAGGTCGGCCCCGGTGCCGCGCAGCCGCTCGATGTCGATGCGCGGGTAGCGCTCGGGGTGGTCGGCCCAGACGTTGCGGACGCCCAGGCGGGCGAGCAGGTCCCCGGCGAAGGTGTCCCGGCCCAGCACCATCCAGGGGCGGCGCCAGATCGGCACGGTCGCGTCCGCGTCGAAGGACCGGTCGGCCTGCCGCCAGGCGTCCGCCGCGTCGTCGAGCCAGCCCGGCCGCGCCAGACCGCACCCCTGGACCAGCGCGCGTTCGAGTTCGCGCAGCGCTTGGGGCAGCGTGCGGATCTCGGTGACCAGCACCTCGATCCCGTCCGCCCGCAGCACCGCGAGATCGGGTTCCCGGTTCTCCTCCTCGTTGGCGAGCACCACGTCGGGCCGCAGCGCGGCGATGGCCGCGAGGTCGGGGTTCTTGGTGCCTCGGACCCTGGTGACGTCGAGGTCGGCGGGGCGTTCGCACCAGTCCGTCGCCCCGACCAGCAGATCGGGGCCGGTGGCCGCGACCGCCTCGGTGAGGGAGGGCACGAGGGAGACGACGCGCATCGACTCAGCCTCCGTCCGGCGCGCCGCGACGCCGCGCGGCTGCGAGGCCGGGCACGCCGGAGGTGGTACCGCCCGGCGCGGCGGGGTGGCGGGCGGGGCGGGACCCGGCCGGTCGGCTCACCGGCGGTCGGGGCGGTGGTGGGGTCACGGTGGCGTCCTCCGTGGGGCGGTGGCCGAGGAGCGTGCGGCGGGGTCGCTCAGAGCGTGTGTGAGACCCACACGCCGGGTCCGCGACCAGGCTACGGCCATCTGCTCCGTTGTCAGGAACGCCCGAACACCACCAGGTATGAGGACGCCCGGCGTGCAGCCGACCGCATCCGACGCCGCGAGCCGATCCGACACGGGGTCTTGAACACGCTCTCAGGGTACCCAGCCGCGGGCCGTCGTGCCCCGGCACCGGGCGGGGTGACGTGCCGTTGTCGGTGGGGTGCGCGATGATCCGGGGGTGACTCCTCGGCTGATGCTCCTCGACACCGCGTCCCTGTACTTCCGCGCCTACTTCGGTGTCCCGGAGACCGTCAGGGCCCCGGACGGCACGCCGGTCAACGCCGTGCGCGGGCTGCTGGACTTCATCGCGCGGCTGGTGACCGACCACCGGCCCGACGCGCTGGTGGCCTGCGCGGACGCCGACTGGCGACCCGAGTGGCGGGTGGCGCTGATCCCGTCGTACAAGGCGCACCGCGTCGAGGAGGAGGTGCCGAGCGGCCCCGACATCGAGGAGACCCCCGACACCCTCTCCCCGCAGGTCCCCGTCATCGAGGCCGTGCTGGACGCCCTGGGCATCGCCCGGGTCGGCGCGCCCGGGTACGAGGCGGACGACGTCATCGGCACCCTTGCCACGCGTTCACCGGGTCCCTGCGACATCGTCACCGGCGACCGGGACCTCTTCCAGCTGGTGGACGACGCGCGCGCTGTCCGGGTGCTCTACCCCCGCAAGGGCGTCGGGGACTGCGACCACGTCACCGAGGCCGTCGTGCGCGAGCGGTACGGAGTCCCGGCAGACCGCTACGCGGACTTCGCCGCGCTGCGCGGGGACCCCAGCGACGGGCTGCCGGGCGTCAAGGGCATCGGGGAGAAGACCGCCGCCCAACTGCTGGGTGAGTTCGGCGACCTCGACGGTGTGCGTGCCGCCGCGACGAACCCCATGTCCTCGCTGACACCCGCCCGCCGCCGGAACCTGCTGGCGGCGTCGGACTACCTGGACGTGGCCCCGCGGGTGGTCCGGGTCGCCACGGACCTGACGCTGGACCAGGTCGATTCCACCCTCCCCCGCGCGCCGCGCGACCGTGCCGCCCTCGCCGAGCTCGACGCCCGGTGGGGCCTCGGCGGCTCCCTCCAGCGGGTCCTGCACACCCTCGACCGCTGACCGCCCCGCCCCGCCGACACGGCCGGCGGGGCCCGCGGTCGAGTACCGGGACGGGGGCCGCCTCGCCGCGCCGGGCTCACCCACGTCGAAGGGCCACGTAGGACAGGGCTGCGCACAGGAGCAGCAGCGCCGCGCCCAGGAGGTACAGCCGGGCGTCGGCGACTTCGGCGGTTGCCGCGATCCCGGCCCCGAGCGCCGCCGCAGAGATCTTCAGCCCGGCGCCGATGGTGAACACCTGGGGCCGACGACGCTCCGGGGAGTGGTCAGCACGCAGGCGGAGAGTCGCGGCCAGCAGCAGGCCGTCGCCCGCCCCCGCCAGCAGGAAGCTGCCCGCGGCGGCGGGCGACGAGGTGACGAGCGCCGCCGCGGCCAGCCCCGTTCCGGTGGCGAGGAGTCCCGCCACGACGACCGACGACGACCTGATGGCGGGCCGCACCCGGCCGAGAGCGAATGCCCCCGCGACTCCGCCTGCGGCGAACGCCGTCAGGAAGATGCCGCCCGCTCCCGCCTGGCCCCGGCTCTCCGCGAGCAGCACGGTCGTGGTCGTGAGCGCCCCGATGCCGACGAAGGCAAGACAACCCGCCGCCGTCACGGCGCGCAGCTCCCGCACCCGCCAGACGGTTCGCACCCCGGCTGCGAGGTCGCGCCAGAACCCCGTGCCGGGCGAGTACGCGCCCGTACCGTCCGCCAGGGGCAGCGACGCCGTCAGCGCGGCAGCGACCAGGGCGGCCGACGCAAGACCGAGCAGCGCGACCGCCGGGGAGAGCGCCACGGCGGTCGCACCCGCGAGAGCGGGCCCGGCGAGGCTCGCCAGGTTGTAGACCGCCGCGTCCCGGGCGTAGGCACGCCCTCTGTCGGCGCCGGGAGCGGACAGGCGCGCCACGAGACTGGAGAGGCCGCCGGAGACGACCGGCCCGCAGCATCCGCCCACCACGGCCACGGCGAGCACCAGGGGGAGTTCGACCCTCCCGAGAACCCCTCCCATCAGCCCGGTGGCAGCGCCGAGAACCGTCAACAGGACCGCGAACGCCAGGCGCACCCGCCGGACGCGGGTGGCCGACGTCCCCACCAAAAGGGGCCGCGAACACGTGTGGCGCGGTCCAGGCGGTCAGGACGAGAGCCCCTTGGGCGGCGCCACCCGTGCGCTCCAGGGACAGCAGCACCACGGCGACCGGTGTGCCCTCGTCGGCCACGCGTGCCGCGAAGGCGGCGAGCAGCCAGCTCTGCTCTCCTCCCCTCGCGCCTCCCACGCATCCCTCCCCACCGTAACGGCTTAGAAGCATATCCCGTTACGCGTCACACTTGGCTGACCCGCAGCTCTCCACCGGACACCGACACAAGGGACCGCGCATGCAGCAGACCGGCTTCCGGGCCGCACACCGCCTGGTCGAGATCGCCAACGCGGTGCGCGCGGACCCGCAGTTGCCGCGCGATGCCGTCGTGGACCTGCTGGTGCGCCACGGTGAGCGCGAAGCGGACCTGAGCGAGGGAGAGTTCCGGGACAGCGACGTCCGAGGCCTGCGCGAGGCTGCGCTGGTGTTGGCAGAGGTACTGGCCGAGAGCGATACGGACCGGGCGGCCACGGCGCTCGACGACCTCCTGTCACAGCACGCGGCGCCGCCCCGCCTGTCGCGGCACGACGGCCACACCTGGCACCTCCACACCCATGACGAAGCCGCCGGGTGGTCCGGCTGGTTCCTGGCCTCGGGCGCTTTCGCACTGGCCCGGCTGCTGAGTGAGTACGGCCGCGCGACGTGGGGCGAGTGCGCGGCGCCCGGCTGTCGCGTTCTGTACCTCGGCGGGGGGCCGGGCGCCCCGCAGCGATACTGCGGAGCCGCGTGCGGGACGCGTGTGCGCGTGGCGGAGCACCGCAGGCGCCGCAAGGAGTCGCGCGAGCCGTCCCCCGGCTGACGTCGGATCGCCGCGCTCGCCGGTCCGACGCAGGAGGCCCTGCCCCGGGCGGGTCGCGAATCGGCGGGCAGGCCCCGACAGCGCGGCTCAGTCGCCCCGGGACAGCGACGACCCCGATCACTCCGGGGCGGAGCGTCGCGACTCCGCGCGAAGCGCCCCCGGCCCGCCCGCATCGCCGACCCCGGCCCGACGCTCAGGGAACTCTCAGTGGGGCGATTCGCCCGGAACGGCGGGGTCGGACGCCACGTGGGTTCCGCGAGGGAGAGTTGCTCGTCCCGGGGGGGGCGGGCCGGCGCGCGTGCGCGGAGAGCGGGCCCCCGGGGAAGAACGACGAGGCCAGAGCCTCCGCCAATCTCAACATATAGCTCACCGGGGGGCTTGCGGCAAGACCCCCGTCGTGGCGCAGAATCACAGGCCGAACCCGGTACCTGCTGAAACAGGAGATTCACGACGTGTGTACCCATCTGTCGGCATCGGCCGATAGCGCGGCCGGGCCGCGCGGAGCCGTCGCGGAACGGAGCTGACGCCCATGCCCACCAGCACGCGCGGGGCCTTCGACCTCCCCGACGCACTCTCCGCCAAGGCCGACCCCGAGCTGATCGGCGCCGACGAGCGGCACTTCACGGCGATCGCCGCCTGCCTCAACGAGACCGTCGCCGACCTGACGGACCGGCTCGCCGAGCTCCGCCGGGCACCGGGGGGCGTGGGCCGGGAGGCGATGGACCGGGATGCCGAGATCCATCGCCTCTCCGCCCGCCTCCGCACCCTGAGCCGGTTCGGCCTGGACCTGTGCCTGGGCCGCGTCGTCGGCACGGACGGCGCGGACCCGGTGTACATCGGCAGGCTGGGGCTGACCGACACGGCCGGCCGGCGGCTGCTGGTGGACTGGCGCTCCCCTGCGGCGGAGCCGTTCTTCGCGGCCACCCACGCCTCACCCGCCGGGCTGGCGAGCCGCCGGCGCTACCGGTGGAAGGCCGGCCGCGTCAGCGACTACTGGGACGAGGTGTTCAGCGCCGCCGACGGACTGGCCACGCACGCGGCCCTCGACGACCAGTCGGCCTTCATCGCGAGCCTGGCGGGCAACCGCTCCTCGCGGATGCGGGACGTGCTCTCCACCATCACCGCCGACCAGGACGCCGTCATCCGCGCGGGCTCCCGGGGCGCGCTGGTCGTCGACGGCGGCCCCGGCACGGGCAAGACGGTGGTCGCCCTGCACCGTGCCGCCCATCTGCTCTACTCCGACCCCCGGCTCGGCCGCCGACACGGCGGAGTCCTGTTCGTGGGGCCGCACGAGCCGTACCTCGCCTACGTGTCGGACGTGCTGCCGGGCCTCGGCGAGGAGGGGGTGCGAACCTGCACGCTGCGGGACCTGCTCCGCGAGGGAGCCGCAGCCGTGCCGGAGCCCGACCCGGAGGTGGCACGGCTGAAGGCGTCGGCGGCACTGGCCGGGGCGATCGAGCGGGCCGTCGGGCTGTACGAGGAACCGCCCACCGAAGGGGTGACGGTCTCCACCGACTGGGGCGAGCTGTGGCTGGGCCCCGACGACTGGGTGCGCGCCTTCGACGCCCCCGACCCCGGCACACCGCACAACGAGGCGCGGGAGCAGATCTGGGAGGAGCTCGCGGAGCTGCTGCTGGAGCGCGTCGGCGAGGAGGTGCCTGCGGCGCCCTTCCGCAGGTCGCTCCGGGCGGACCGGGAGCTGACCGAGGCCGTGAACCGGGCCTGGCCCCTGATCGAGGCCGCCGACCTCGTCGGCGACCTGTGGACCGTCCCCGCCTACCTGCGGATGTGCGCGCCGCTGCTCAGCGATGACGAGGTGCGGCACCTCCAGCGAGCGGACGCCCAGGCGTGGACGGTGCCCGACCTGCCCCTGCTGGACGCCGCCCGGCACCGGCTCGGCGACCCCCGCGCCGCGCGCCGCGCGAGGCGGTACGAGGCCGCGGTCGCCGCGCAGCGGGAGCGTACGGACGCGGTCGTCGCCGACATCCTCGCCGCCGACCCCGACGGCGAGGGCGCGGTGGCGATGCTCCGCGGGGAGGATCTGCGCGAGCGCCTGGTCGACGTCTCCTCGCTGCCCGTCGCCGACCCCGACGTGCTCGCGGGGCCGTTCGCGCACGTGGTCGTGGACGAGGCGCAGGAGCTGACGGACGCGGAGTGGCGGATGCTGGTCCGCCGGTGCCCCTCGCGGAGCTTCACCGTCGTGGGCGACCGGGCCCAGGCGCGGGCGGGGTTCGCCGAGTCCTGGACGGAACGGCTGGAACGCGTCGGCTTCGGACGGCTCCGGCTGGCGACGCTCGGCATCAACTACCGGACGCCCCAGGAGGTCATGGCCGAGGCCGAGCCGGTCATCCGGGCGGCGCTGCCCGACGCCAACGTGCCGACCTCCGTCCGCAGCGGCGGGGTCCCCGTGCTGCGCGGCGAGCGCGGCGAGCTGGACGCCGTGCTCGCCTCCTGGCTCGCCGAGCACGAGGGTGCGACGGCGTGCGTCATCGGCGACCCCACCTTCGAGGAAACGCCGCGCGTCCGGTCCCTGCCCCCGGAGCTGGCGAAGGGCCTGGAGTTCGACCTGGTGGTCCTGGTCGAACCGGAGGCGTTCGGGGACGGCGTCACGGGCGCGGTGGACCGCTACGTGGCGATGACCCGGGTCACCCGGCAGCTGGTCGTGCTCAGCGGTTCCTGAACACGCGCGGCACCGCCGGCGCGGCGGGGCGGTCGCCCCGCCGCGCCGTGTCCGGCGTTCATCCGGCGCGGGCGCTCACCCGACGGAGGTGTAGGCGACGACGCCCCGCAGCACGCCGTCCACCGCCTTGCGCGCGTTCGTGGACACCGAGGAGCCGGGGGGCGCGGCCGAGGCCACCTGCCCGAGGACGTCCACCACCTGCTTGCACCAGCGCACGAAGTCACCGGCTGGCATCTCCGCGTCCCGCAGCACCGCGTCCAGCCCCTGCCCGCGCACCCAGCGGTGCACCGGCTGGGCGAAACCCAGGTCGGGCTCGCGCTGGCCGACGCCGGTCGACTCCCCGATGCGGTGGTCCTCCTCGACCGCGTCGAGTCGTCCCCAGATCCGGACCATCTCCGCCAGGGCGCTCTTCACCGGCCCGGAGGGCAGATCGGGCGGCATCGCGTCGTCCGCCGAGCGGGCCTCGTAGACCAGCGCGGAGACGCAGGCCGCGAGATCGGCCGGGCCCAGGCCCTCCCAGACCCCCTCCCGCAGGCATTCGCTCGCCAGCAGGTCCAGCTCACCGTGGAGCCGCCCCAGCCGCCGACCGTCCTCCGTGACCTGGTCGCCTTCGAGGTATCCGAGCACGGTGAGCACCGCGCACACCCGGTCGAAGGTGCGGGCGATGGTGTTGGTCCGGCCCTCGACGCGACGCTCCAGCTGGCGGGTGTCGCGACGGAGCCGGTGGTACCGCTCCGACCACCGGGCGTGGTCCTCCCGCTCGTCGCAGCCGTGGCAGGGGTGCGCGCGGATCTCGGTGCGCAGCCGTGCGATCTCGCGGTCGTCCGCGGCCTCCGCCCGACGGTTGCCGCGGTGGCGCTCCGGTTCGAGGTGGCCCGCCTTGGTGCGGAGCGCCGAGGCGAGGTCCCGCCGGGACTGGGGGCTGCGCGCGCTGAAGGACTTCGGGATCCGCATGCGCTCCATCGGTTCCACCGGCACGGGGAAGTCCGCGGAGTTCAGCCGCTTCACCTGCCGCTGCGCCGTGAGCACCAGCGGCCGGGGGCCGTCGTCCCACCCGGCGTCGCGCCGTGATGAGCGCGCGCCGCGCCCGGTGTCGACCCCGGGGTCGAGCACCAGCGCCAGCCCGGCGAACCGCCCCGCGGGGACGTGGATGACGTCACCCGGACGCAGCCGCTCCAGCGAGGTGGAGGTCTCCGCCCGGCGCTGGGTCGCGCCCTGCCGGGCGAGCTCGTTCTCCCGCTCACGCAGCGAGCGGCGCAGGCCCATGTACTCCTCGAAGTCGCCGAGGTGGCAGGTCATGGAGTCGCGGTAGCCCTCCAGCCCCTCCTCGTTGCGTCGCACCTGCTTGGAGATGTCGACGACCGAGCGGTCCGCCTGGAACTGCGCGAACGAGGTCTCCAGCAGCTCGCGCGAGCGGTGCCGCCCGAACTGGCCGACCAGGTTGACCGCCATGTTGTACGACGGCTTGAACGAGGACCGCAGCGGGTACGTACGGGTGCCGGCGAGCCCGCCGAGCGCGGCGGGGTCCATGCCTCGCTGCCAGAGCACCACCGCGTGGCCCTCGATGTCGATGCCGCGGCGCCCGGCGCGCCCGGTGAGCTGGGTGAACTCGCCCGGCGTGATCTCGGCGTGGGTCTCGCCGTTCCACTTGACCAGCTTCTCCAGCACCACGGAGCGGGCGGGCATGTTGATGCCCAGCGCGAGGGTCTCGGTGGCGAAGACCGCCTTGACCAGCCCGAGGGAGAACAGCTCCTCGACGACCTCCTTGAAGGTGGGGAGCATCCCGGCATGGTGGGCCGCGATGCCCCGCTGGAGTGCCTCCAGCCACTCGAAGTACCCCAGGACGTGGAGGTCGTCCTCGGCGATGGAGGCGGTCCGCTCCTCGACGACCTCCCGGACCTTCGCCCGCTCCGCCGCGTCGTTGAGCCGCAGTCCGGCGACGAGGCACTGCTGCACGGCGGCCTGGCAGCCGGCGCGGCTGAAGATGAAGGTGATCGCGGGCAGCAGTCCTTCCGCGTCCAGCCGGTCGATGACCTCGGGACGGCCCGGGGTCCACATCCGGGCGCGCTGCCGGCGTTCCCGCTCCCGGTCCGCCTCCCGGCGGGGCCTGCCGCGCCGGCCGTCGCGACCGCCGGGTCGGCTGTTCTCCATGCGGGCCAGCCGCACGAGTTCCGGGTTGACCTCGCGCCGACCGCCCTTCTCCTCGAACAGGTCGTACATCCGTCGGCCCGCCAGGACGTGCTGCCACAACGGCACCGGCCGGTGCTCGGAGACGATGACCTGGGTGTCGCCGCGGACGGTGTCCAGCCAGTCGCCGAACTCCTCGGCGTTGGAGACGGTCGCCGAGAGCGACACCAGCGTGACCGACTCCGGGAGGTGGATGATCACCTCCTCCCAGACGGCACCGCGGGAGCGGTCGGAGAGGTAGTGCACCTCGTCCATGACGACGTAGCCGAGGCCGTCGAGGGTCCGCGAACCGGCGTAGAGCATGTTCCGCAGCACCTCGGTGGTCATGACCACCACCGGCGCCTCGGCGTTGACGCTGTTGTCCCCGGTCAGCAACCCCACGTGGGCGGCGCCGTACCGCTTGGCGAGGTCGTTGAACTTCTGGTTGGAGAGCGCCTTGATGGGGGTGGTGTAGAAGCACTTGCGGCCCTGGGAGAGCGCCAGGTGCACGGCGAACTCCCCCACGATCGTCTTGCCGGATCCCGTGGGCGCCGCCACCAGTACGCCGCGGCCGGTCTCCAGTGCCCGGCACGCGTCGGTCTGGAACGGGTCGAGGGTGAAGTCGTAGCTCTCGCGGAACGCCGCGAACTCGGTGGCCTGGTCGGCGGTGCGCCGACGGGCCGCGGTGTAGCGCTCGGCGGGGGTGAGGTCGTCGGTCATCGTGCGTCGAGCCTACCGGCCCGTACCGACGGAGCACCTGGTGTTTTCCCGGTGTCCCGCGCCGGGCGCGCACTCCCGCGAGCCCCCCCGCGCGAGCAGGCACGAGCCGGTCCCGCCCCGCGCACCCGGTACGGCGCCCGGCCCGCGGCGGGCGGCGGGGAGCCCGAGCCCGCGGCCGGGAGTCGTCAGCCGGCCGCTCCCAGCACCCGAACCGCGCCCGGTACCGTCCGGGCGGTGAGCGGCAGCCCGCCCAGCGGGTCGCCGTCCGCGTAGGCGGCGGGCACCGGCGCCGCCAGCGTCACCCGCGCCGCGCGGAGCACGGTCACCACCGGGTGGTCGACGTGTCCGCCGTGGCGCACGCTCGGCAGCACCCGCAGCAGGGTCCGGCGGGAGCAGGCCCCCACGACGGTGATGTCGAAGAGGCCGTCGTCGGTGCGCGCCTCGGGGCAGATCCGCAGGCCGCCGCCGTAGGACGCCCCGTTGCCCACCGCCACCAGCGTGGCGTCGTGCTCCTGCCAGGGCCCGTCGTCGAGCCGGAGGCGGAACGGCGTGGGGCGCAGCGCCGCCAGTTCCGCGAGGATCGCGAGGTCGTACCGGAGGCGGCCACGCGGCCGGGTCATCCGGTTGGCCCGGTCGTTGACGCGGGAGTCGAAACCGGCCGCCAGGACAGTCCCGAACCAGCGGCCCTCGACCCGCCCGAGATCCACCGGGGCGGAGTCGCCCGCCGCGAGCGCGTCCGCGATGACGGCCGAGGCCGCGGCAGGCGCCCGCAGCGGCAGTCCGAGGGCGCGGGCGAAGTCGTTGCCCGTCCCCGCCGCCACCACCCCCAGCGGGGTCGCGGTGCCGGCGACGGCGTGGAGCGCCAGGGAGACGAGGCCGTCACCACCGACGGCGACGAGGGCGCGAGCCCCCGCCGTGACGGCCTCACGGGCCCGCCGCAGCGCGTCGGAGGCGTCGAGTCCGACCACCGCGCGGACGGGGTGGCCGGCGTCGCGCAGCACCCGGGCGGCAGGGCCGGCGGACCGGCCGCCGCGCCCCCGGCCCGCGGTCGGGTTGACCAGCAGGCATATCGCGTCATTCACCTCGGGCGCCGGGCGCGTCAGGTCACGTCGTCGAAGCCACCGCTCCGACGCGGGCCGTCGTCACCGGAGGAGCGCGGCGGGGTGACCCGGCCGGGGGGCTCCACCGGCTCGGGGGTGAGGTCCAGGTCGGACGCCTCGTCGTCGCTCAGCTCCGGACCGGCGGCCCGGCCGCGACGCCGGTCGTTGAGCAGCGCGATCCCGGTGGCGACGAAGTACAGCGCGGTGACGGGGACGGCGAGGGCCAGCATCGACATCGGGTCGGTGGGGGTGACGATCGCGGCGAAGATCGCGATGCCCATCACCATGCCGCGCCACCAGCCCAGCATCCGCCGCCCGCTGACCACACCGCCGAGGTTGAGCATCACCAGCACGAGCGGCAGCTCGAAGGCGAAGCCGAAGGCGATGGCGAGTCGCACCGTGATGTCGAGCAGGTCGGAGACGGTGACCAGGTTCCCCGCGTTGTCCGGGGTGAACTGGAGCAGCACCGGGATCGCGCGGGGCAGCAACCAGTGGGCGACGTACACCCCGGTCAGGAAGAGCGGCGCGCCGAAGGCCACGACCGCGGCCGAGTAGCGCTTCTCGCTGTGGTGCAGACCGGGCGCGATGAACGCCCAGAGCTGGTAGAGCCAGACGGGGGACGCGACGACGAGGCCGGTGAACAGCGAGACCTTGACATAGGTGGTGAACGGCGAGGTGAGCCCCTGCTGCACGAGGTCCGCGCAGCGCCCGGAGCCCGGCTCCTCCTCCAGGCAGTTGGGCAGCGGATCGGTGAGCAGGCTCATGATGTCCTTGGCGAAGAACATCGCGACGACGGTGACCACGAAGATCGCCAGCACGCCCATGGCGAGCCGGTTGCGCAGCTCCCGCAGGTGCTCCACGAGGGACATGCGCCCCTCGGGGTCCTTCTGCGGCCTCTCCTTGCGCTGGTCCCCGTTCCGGGCGGCCTTCAGCACCCCGCGTCCTTATCTGCTACGGCGGGCCGACGTCACGCCGACCCGCGTCGTGCTGCCCTGCGCAGCGGATCTGGGAAGTCAGCCCTGCGAGTTGCCGCGGGGCTCCTCGACCGGTCGCGCGCTGCCGACGTCGCCGGGTGCGGCCTGGATGGTCCGGGTCGCGGGCTGGGGCGCGTGGGCGTCTCCCTGCGCCGGCTGGGCCTCCGTGGTCTCACCGTCCTTGCGCAGCGCGCTGGTCTCGCTCTTCAGGATGCGCAGCGACTTGCCGAGCGCCCGGGCCGTGTCCGGCAGCTTCTTGGACCCGAAGACGATGACGACGAGTACCGCGATGATGACGAGCTGCCACGCTCCGATTCCGCCCACTTCGGCCACCTATCTCTTTCCGGGGGGTGCGTGATGCCCCTCGCTGTGCCGGACAGGGTGTGTCCCGGCCGGTCGGCACGCCGGGTCATGGTAACTCTTCGGGGTAAATACAAGGCAATGCCCGGGAAGCCGAAATGACGTGGCGCGGGCGCCGCGGTCGTTCCGGCGGAGCCCCTCGCGACGGCGCGCGGTGGGCGCGGGCGACGCGGGGTGAACCGCGCGGGGGTTGTCAGTCCCGGGAGCCCTGGTCCTCGGAGCCACGGCCGGCGCCACCGCTCAGCGCACCCCCGTGGCGACTCAGCGGAACGGCGGCGCGCTCCAGATCGGCGGCGGCACGAGCGATGCGCTCGGAGCTGTCCCCCACCGCGGCCGAGAAGCGCCGGACCTCGACCCCGACCCGGACGGCGAACACGGCGACGACGGCGACCCCGCAGAAGGCGAGGGTGAGATGGAGCATGGGCCAGAACATGCGGCGAGCCTAGCCCAGCGCCCCCGACGGACCGCCGCCCCGACCGGCACGCCCCGGCGGGTGTCGCGCGCCGGGCGCGCGGGTCCCGGCGCGCTGCCCGCGGCGCGACCGCCGGGGAGCGTCACCCGCCGTACGCTGCCAGTGCCTCCCGGGCGGCCTCCCGAGCGCTGTCGGCCAGCGCCGGCGGTGAGACGATCCGGCCGTCCCCGCCCAGCCGCAGCGCCAGGCGCCGCAGGGTGGTCGGGTCACCGGTGCGCAGCGTGATCCGCAGACCGCCGTCGGAGAGCTCCTCGGCGGTGTCGTGGGGGTAGTACTCCGCGACCCAGCGGCCACCCGGACCGACCTCGATCACGACCTGGGGGTCCCCCGCCGCGGGCTGGACCAGGCCGGCGCTGAGGTCGCGGGGCTCGACCGGCGGAGGCTCGGCGGGGACGTCGAGCACCTCGATCGACGCGACCCGGTCGAGCCGGAAGGTGCGGCGTGCCTCGGAGCGGCGGCACCACGCCTCGACGTAGGTGTGGCCGACGGCGAAGAGCCGGACGGGGTCGATCTCGCGGTCGGTGAGCCGGTCGCGTCCGGGCGAGTAGTAGCGGATCCGCACCCGGCGCCGTTCCGCTATGGCACGGTCGATGTCCGCGAAGACCCCTCCCTCGGACTCGAACGTCACCGACAGCCGGGAGCTGGCCGCCGCCGTCTCACCGGCGGCGGCCTCCAGCTTCGCGGTGGCGCGCAGCAGGGCGTCGCGGTCGCTGTCGCGCAGTCCCGGCAGGGTGGCGACGGCGCGCGCCGCGACCAGCAGCGCGGTGGCCTCGTCGGCCGCGAGCCGCAGCGGACGTCCCGCGTCGTCCCCGACGGCCTCGGCGTTGTACCACCAGATGCGTTCGCCGTCGGTGTCGATGTCGAGCAGGTCACCGCCGCGGAAGCTGGTGCCGCACATCGGGAGCACCTGCAGGTCGGAGATCAGCTCGTCGGAGGTGATCCCGAAGGCGCGCGCGACCTCGTCCACCCGGGCGCCCGGGCGGTCGCGCAGGTAGGTGACGAGCGACAGCAGCCGTCTGGTGCGGTCGATGGCGTTGACCGCCATGGCAGTTCCCCTGTTCCTGGTTCATCCCTTGGCGACGGCGCGCAGCCTGTCCACCACGTCGGCCCGCAGTTCCGCGGGTTCCAGCACGATGAGGTCCGGCCCGAACTCGGCGAGCCAGGCGCCGAGCCCGTGGCCGTGCGGCAGTTCCAGCTCGTCCCAGCCGTCCCCGCCCTCGACGAGCGAGGTGGCGCGGGACCGCAGCGGATAGCCGGATCCGGTGCGGAGCCGGATGCGGGCGTGCCCGGTGGCGTGCTCCCCGGCCCAGGCGGCGACGGACTCGCGGACGGTGACCCGGTCCGGCACCGGTGCGGTGAAGTCCCCCCCGCGGGAGCGGACCTTCCCCGTGATCCGGGAGAGCCGGAAGACGCGCTGGTCGTCCCGGCCGCGGTCCCAGCCGGCGAGGTACCAGTGGCCGCGCCAGCACTCCAGGGCCCAGGGCTCCACCACGCGCGGGGTGGGCCGGGCCGCGCTGGCCTTGCGGTAGTCGAAGAGGACCGGGCGGCGGTCGCGGCAGGCGATCATCAGGGGTTCGAACGACGCCTCCCCCGCGGGGATGCGGGGCTCCAACGCGCTGAAGGGGGCCTCGACGTCGGCGGTCTCCGGCATGCCGGCCGCCCGGAGCTTCTGCAGCGCGGCGCCGGCGGCTCCCGCGAGCCGGACCTGTTGCCAGACCTTGGCGGCGAGCCCCAGTGCGGCGGCCTCGGCGGGGTCCAGGCTCAGCGGCGGCAGCCGATTGGAGTCGGGCCGGGCGATGTACCCGGTGTCGCCGTCGATGCTCTCCACGGTCTCGATGACCATGCCGAGTTCGCGCAGGTCGTCCTTGTCCCGCTCGAACATCCGGTTGAAGGCTTCCTCACCGGCGGCCTCGATGTACGCCTCGATGGAACCACGCAGTTCGCGCTTGCTCAGCGGGCGGCTGGCGCCCCGCAGGCACAGCGCGAGGTTCATCAGCCGCTCGGCCTTGGCAATGGCCATCGACGCGCCGCCCTCTCTCAACCGTCGTAACGGGACCGACCGTACCGCTATCGGCACGGTCGGCGAAACCGAGGGGCCCGGCCCCCGCGCGACGCG
>NZ_JAAVJB010000060.1 GCF_012034385.1 Streptomyces spiramenti | reverse complement strand
CGCGCCCGTCGGGCGGTCGCGGCGCCGGGCGGGGTCGCCCGCCCGGGTGAACGACGCCGCGGCGGAGGGGACGGAGCGGCACCCGGGCCGGGTGGCTCGCGGCGGCTGCTCCGTCGGCGCCGGGAAGGGCGGTTCAGGGGCGGGCGTGTGCCTTGAGCCGTGGCTGGGGGTCGCGCGGTCCCCAGGCCGCGAAGCACGCCGCGTGGGCTGCCAGCGCTCCGAACGGCAGTCCCAGCAGCGCCGTCATCCCGGTCAGCTCGCGCGGCGCGTCGATCACCCCGCCGGGCTCCAGTTCCCTGCCGCGTTCGATGATCTCCGAACGCGGCGGCTCCAGGAGGATGCCGAGCCGCCAGGCCAGGACCGCGCCCAGCGCGGAGCCGAGGGCCAGACCGAGCACCAGCGGGACCCCGCCGCGCCGGCACAGCAGGAAGGCGAGCACCCCGAGGACCACGCCGACCCCGACGCCCGCCAGCAGGAAGGTGCCGTCCGCGGCGACCGCGCCCTCACCCTCGCTGTTGCGGGGGAAGAGCGCCTCACCGTTGGAGACCAGCTCGATGCTGGGGGCCAGCCAGTACCAGAGCAACCCCACCGCGGCACCGCCGAGGAGTGCGCCGGCGACGAGGGCGAGCAGGGCGGCCCGCAGTTCGGCGCCGGGACCGGGACCGCGCGCGGGCGGGCAGGCCTCCGGGGTCTGTGCGGTCCAGGGGTCGTGGGCGGGCCGGCCCGGGTCGGGACCCGGGTCGCCCGGCGCGGGCTGCGGTTGGTTCACCCGGCCATCCTGCCAGCCGGGTGCACCAGTTCGGAGTCTGGTACGTCTGTTCGGGGCATTGGGGGTTCGCCGGGCGGCCCGCGCGGGGCCGTCGCCGGGCGCTGCCGCGGCTCAGCGGCCGGCGGCCCGACGGTAGGCCCAGGTCGCCAGCGCGAGGGCGAGCGCCCCCGCGACGGCGCAGACCGCGAGGTTGGCGGCGACCGATCCCCAGTCGGCACCGGGGCCGAGCACCTGCGCCAGCGCCTCGACGCCGTAGGTGGAGGGCAGCAGGTCCCGCAGCCAGGTGATCGGCTCGGGCATCCGGGAGGCGGGCAGCACCCCGAGCAGCAGCGCGGCCGACATGCCGAGCTGCCCGCAGAGCGTCGCCAGCTCGGCGCGGGGCGCCAGCAGCCCGACCGCGGCACCGAGCCCGGCCAGGGCCGCCCCCGCCAGCGGGACGACGGCGACCAGCAGCCACAGCCCGCTCAGCGGCAGGTCGTACATCAGGCAGCCGGCGACCGCCGTGACGACGACGCCCGGCACGGTGAACGAGGCGTAGGCGGCGGCGGTGCCCAGGGCGACCGCGGCGCCGGGCACCGGCAGCGTGGCGTAGAAGTCGAGTCCGCCCTCGGCGCGCAGCCGGCCGAAGTACTGGGCCAGCAGGTTCAGCGCGACGAACGCGACCACCAGCACGCTGGACCCCGCGACGACGGCACGCGCCTCGTCCCCGGGGCCGGCGTCCACCACACCCCGCATCAGGATCATGATGCCGATGGACTGGAAGGTGGCGACGAAGAGCAGGGGGATGCGAGCGACCCGGGCCCGGGAGAGCTGCGAGCGGTAGACCGCGGCCAGCGAGGGCCAGAGCCGGGCCTGCGGGGCGAGCGGTGCGGGGGTGTTCGGCCCCGGCCGGGCGGGCGCGGGGAGGGTGGCGGTCATGCCTTGACCAGCCCCTCGCCCCGGCCGCCGAGCGCGAGGTAGACGTCCTCCAGGCTGGGGGTGGCCAGGGTGAAGTCGTCGAGCGATCCGAAGGCGGGCCCGGCGGTCACGGTGGTGACCACCGCGCGGGCGCGTTCGGGTGTCAGGCGCAGCGTCCAGCGCCGGCCCGAGACGCGGGCGTCCTCACGCAGCCGGGCCAGCGCGGGGTCGGCGGTGGGCGGCTGTTCGCGCCACACCAGGTCCAACCGGACCTCGTCGCCGACCAGGGACTTCAGGCCGCCCGGGGTGTCGCAGGCGATGACCCGGCCGCCGTCGAGGACGGCGACGCGGTCCAGGACCGTCTCCGCCTCGATCACGTTGTGGGTGACCAGCACGACGGTGGCGCCCTGTTCGGCGCGCCGCCGGTCGATCGCGGACCACACGGCCCGGCGGGCGACCGGGTCCATCCCGCTGGTGGGCTCGTCGAGGACGAGGACCGGACGCTCGCCGGTCAGGGTGGCGGCCACCGCCGCGAGGCGGCGCTCGCCGCCGGAGAGCCGCTTGAGCGGACGTGCGGCGAGTTCGCCGAGCCCGAGCTCGTCCAGGGTCTCGCGGGCGGCCCGGCGGGCGTCGCCCGCCTCCAGACCGCGCAGCCTGCCGGCGGTCTCCGCGGCGAGGGAGACGGTCAGTTCGTCGATGGCCGTGGCGTCCTGGCCGAGGTAGGCGAGCAGCCGGGGCGCGCGGCGCGGATACCGCACGAGGTCGTGCCCGAGCAGGGAGACGCTGCCCTCGTCGGGGCGGAGCAGGCCGGTGAGTTGGCGCACCAGGGTCGTCTTGCCCGCGCCGTTGGGGCCGAGCAGCCCGAAGATCTCACCCCGGTGGACGTCGAGCGCGATGCCGTCGCTGGCCCGTACGGCGGGCTGGTCCCGGGAGCGTCCCCGTGCGCGGCGGCCGGGATAGGTCTTCGTCAGGCCGCGCACCGCCAGTGCGGTGACCGGTCCGGCCGCTCCGTCGTCGGGCGGGCACCCGGCCTCGACCATGTTCACACCGGTCTGTGCAGGAAAGGGGGACACCCGCCCAGGGTACGCGGCGCCCTCCGCCTCTCGGGCCACGGGGCCTCCCCGCTCACCGGGCCGCCCCGCGTGAGCTGCGGCGACACGGCGTCAGTGCGAGTCGGAGCCCGCCTTGGTGCGCGAGTCGATCTCGCGCCAGAAGCCCCCGCGGATGTCGTAGCGGTCCTTCTCGTCGATCTGGTCGTCCTTGTGCGTCAGCAGCCCGAACCGGGCGGCGTAGCGCAGCAGCTCGCCGTCGATGCGGTGCGGGATACGGGGGTAGACGGCGGCGATGGTGCGCAGCGGGCCGGTCGCGCCGAGCCGGTCGGCCCACCGGCGCGCGAAGACCTGCCCGACCTCCGTGGGGTCGCCGCTGACGGCGGTGATGTCCTCCTCGCGGTCCGCCCAGCGCTGCTCGGCGGAGGTGAGCTGGGAGAGCATCGGCAGGCCGGAGACCTCCGGCGTCTCGCCGCTCCCCCGTTCGACCAGGCCGCGGTCGGACGACCACCGGACCACAGCGGAGGCGGGCTGCGCCGGAGGACGGCCGAGGGAGGCGAGGTCCTTGGGGGTGGGGACGCCGCTGCGCTGGTGGTCCTCGTCGCAGACCGCCTCCTTCTCCGGCTCCTCCGGGTCCGGGGTGGCCGGACCGCCACCGTCGGCCTCTCCCGTCTGCTCCGCGGCCGGTTCGGGCAGCGGGGCGGAGAGGATCGCCGCGATCTCGGGCCGAGGGGTGGTGGGGGTGAGGCCGGGTGCGTCGCGCAGGCGTACCGCGCGGGTGATCCAGGCGCGGTCGAGGACGCGGCGCTCGTCGGCCTCCGCGACGAGGTCCTCGGACTGGTTGTAGTCGCCGTCGGCGGCCTGGACGGCCCAGAGGTGGACCGCGACGCCGTGCTCCTTGGCGGAGACGAGACCGGGCAGCAGGTCGCCGTCGCCGGTGACCAGCACGATGTCGGCGCAGGCCCGGTTGCGGGCGAGCTCGGTGAGTTCGGCGTGCATCGCGGCGTCGACGCCCTTCTGCGCCCACCTGCCGTCACTTCGGGTCAGCGCGCCCAGCCGCACAGTGACGCGCGGCATGACGCGCAACCGGCGGTGCTCGGGCTGCGGTACACGGTCGGGGGCCCCGTCGAACCAGTAGATGCGCAGGAGTTCACAGCCGGTCTCGTCGCGGGCGCGCTCACGCAGGGCCGAGATCAACGCGTTGTGGTCGACGGCGATTCGGGCCCGGGCGGGGTCACCGGCCAGGAGGCTGGCGGCTGCGCCCAGCAGGTAGCCGGCGTCGACCAGAACGACACAACGGTCCATGGCGCACCCCTTCCAAGGTCTTCATCGGGTGTTTCCCTGAGTCTGCCCGACGGTGCGCCGCTTATCAGTCCCAACTCGATCTTCGGCGTGGCGAATGCGCGACCTGCCCGAAATGCGAGGTTGATGGCGGCATGTAAGGCTGGGTCCCCCGGAGTCGTACCGGGGGTGCATGGGACCTCACAGGAGGCGAACCCGATGGCCAGGAGCAAGAGCAAGGACCGCCGACACCCCGCGGCCGAGCGCAGCGCGGCGGTGACCGCGGAGCAGCGGGAGACGACCACGCCCGAGGGCGGAACGATGGGCGAGCACCACGGCTCGTCGAAGAAGCGGCAGCGCCGCTTCGGTCACAACTGACCCGGCTCCGCGGCGGATCGGAGCCGCACGGAACCACGTCGCGAGGGCCACGACGCCCGGCGGTCACCGGGCCGGCCGGCACCCCACGACAGCGCCACCGCCGCCCGGCGGTACAGCCGGGCGGCGGTGGCGTCCGCGGTGACATGCGCTGACGTCCGCGGGTGCGGCCGGCGGCGCGCGGGGCGGCCGGTCAGCCCGCCAGGCAGGACGGGCCGAGCAGCGCCTTGAGGTCCCCGAAGAGCGCCGGCCCCGGGTCCACCCGGTGCCGGTCGAGCCGGAGCACCGTGGTGTCGCGGTGGCCCTGGAGCCGCACCCGCACCTCGGTCCCGCCGCGGTGCTGGCCGAGCACCTCGCCCAGCTGCTGCACGAGCGGCGGGGTGATCTTCACCGTCGGAATGGTCAGCGTGACCGGCGCGTTGGCCGACGCCTCGGAGAGGTCGGGCACCGCCAGCTCCATCGCGACGATCCGCGGCACGTCCTCCCGCTTGTCGAGGCGTCCCTTGACGAAGACCACCGCGTCCTCGACCAGCTGGGTGGAGACCAGTTGGTAGCTGGCAGGGAAGAACATGCAGTCGATGGTGCCGGCGAGGTCCTCCACGGTGGCGATGGCCCAGGCGTTGCCCTGCTTGGTCATCTTCCGCTGGAGGCCGGAGATGATGCCGCCGACCGTCACGACCGAACCGTCGGAGTGCTCCCCGGCGGTCAGCTGGGCGATCGCGACGTCGGCCTTCTCCCGGAGCACGTGCTCCAGGCCGAAGAGCGGGTGGTCGGAGACGTAGAGACCGAGCATCTCCCGCTCCTGGGCGAGGAGGTAGGTCTTCTCCCACTCCTCGTCGGTGAACTCGACGTCCATCCCGAAGCCGGGGCCGTCGTCGGCCTCGTCCCCGCCCATGGCGCCGAAGAGGTCGAACTGCCCCTCGGCCTCCTTGCGCTTGACCTGCACCACGTTGTCGATCATGGTCTCGAAGTGCGCGGTGAGGCCCTTGCGGGTGTGGCCCATCTCGTCGAAGGCGCCCGCCTTGATCAGCGACTCGGTGGTCCGCTTGTTGCAGACCACCGCCTCGACCTTGTCGAGGTAGTCGGGGAAGGAGGAGAACTTCCCCTTCGCCTTCCGGCTGCGGATGATCGACTCCACCACGTTGGCGCCGACGTTGCGGACAGCGGTGAGCCCGAAGACGATGATGTCGTCGCCGCGCGGCGTGAAGTTGGAGTCGGACTCGTTCACGTCCGGCGGGAGCACCTTGATGCCCATCTTGCGGCACTCGTTGAGGTAGACCGCGGACTTGTCCTTGTCGTCGCGGACCGAGGTCAGCAGACCCGACATGTACTCGGCCGGGTAGTTCGCCTTCAGGTAGGCGGTCCAGTAGGTGATCAGGCCGTACGCGGAGGAGTGCGCCTTGTTGAACGCGTAGCCGGCGAAGGGCACCAGCACGTCCCAGACGGCCTTGATCGCCTCGTCGGAGTAGCCCTTCTCGTGGGCTCCCCGCTGGAAGTTGACGAACTCCTTCTCCAGCACCTCGGGCTTCTTTTTACCCATGGCGCGGCGCAGCAGGTCGGCCTGGCCGAGGGAGTAGCCCGCCAGCACCTGTGCGGCCTTCTGGACCTGCTCCTGGTAGACGATGAGGCCGTGGGTGATGTCCAGGACCTCCTTGAGCGGCTCCTCCAGCTCGGGGTGGATCGGGGTGACTTCCTGCTGGCCGTTCTTGCGCAGCGCGTAGTTGATGTGCGAGTTCATGCCCATCGGGCCGGGCCGGTACAGGGCCGAGACGGCGGAGATGTCCTCGAAGTTGTCGGGCTTCATCATCCGGAGCAGCGAGCGCATGGGGCCGCCGTCGAACTGGAAGACGCCCAGGGTGTCGCCGCGCTGGAGCAGTTCGTACGTGTTGGGGTCGTCGAGCGGGACGTCGAGGAGCGTGATCTTCACGCCCTTGTTCTTCTCGATCGCCTTGACGGCGTCGTCCATGATCGTCAGGTTGCGCAGGCCGAGGAAGTCCATCTTCAGCAGGCCCAGCGACTCGCAGCTGGGGTAGTCCCACTGGGTGACGACCACGCCGTCGTTCTTCGGTGAGAACACCGGGACGTGGTCGATCAGCGCCTCGCTGGACATGATGACGCCGGCGGCGTGCACGCCCATCTGCCGCACCAGTCCCTCGATGCCGCGCGCGGCGTCGATGACCTTGGTGACGTCCGCCTCGTTCTCGTACATCGACCGGATCTCACCGGCCTCGGAGTACCGGGGGTGGGTCTTGTCGGTGATGCCCGACAGCGGGAGGCCCTTGCCCAGGACGTCGGCGGGCATCGCCTTGGTGATGCGGTCCCCGACCGCGTACGGGTAGCCCAGCACCCGCGCGGAGTCCTTGATGGCGTTCTTCGCCTTGATGGTGCCGTAGGTGCCGATCATGGCGACCTTGTCGGCGCCGTACTTCTCGGTGACGTACCGGATGACCTCGCCGCGCCGACGCTCGTCGAAGTCGATGTCGACATCGGGCATGGAGACGCGCTCGGGGTTGAGGAACCGCTCGAAGATCAGCCCGTGCTCGATCGGGTCGAGGTCGGTGATGCCCATGGCGTAGGAGACGATCGAACCCGCCGCGGAACCGCGGCCGGGGCCCACCGCGATGCCCGCGTCCTTCGCCCACATGATGAAGTCGGCGACCACGAGGAAGTAGCCGGGGAACCCCATCTCGATGATGACGCCCATCTCGTAGGCGGCCAGCCGCTGGCGGTCCTCCGGGACGCCGTTCGGGAACCGGCGCTCCATCCCGCGCTTGACCTCCTCCTGGAACCAGGAGACCTCGTCGTACCCCTCGGGCACGTCGAACCGCGGCATCAGGTTCCGGGGCTTGAACATGCCCTCGGTGTCGACGCGCTCGGCGATCAGCAGGTGGCTGTTGCGGCAGCCCTCCTGCCAGGCGTCCGAGTTGTCGATCGCGTACATCTCGGCGGCCGACTTCAGGTAGTAGCCGGAACCGTCGAAGCTGAAGCGGTTCGGGTCGGAGAGGTTGGACCCGGTCTGAATGCACAGCAGGGTGTCGTGGGCGGCCGACTCGTGCTCGTAGGTGTAGTGCGAGTCGTTGGTGACCACGAACGGCGCGCCGATCTTGCGCGCGATCTCCTCCAGACCGGCGCGGGCGCGCCGGTCGATGTCGATGTTGTGGTCCATCAGTTCGACGAAGAAGTTCTCGCGGCCGAAGATGTCCTGGTACTCGCCGGCGGCCTTGACGGCCTCGTCCATCTGCCCCAGCCGGATGCGGGTGGAGACCTCCCCGGAGGGGCAGCCGGTGGTGGCCATCAGCCCGTCGGAGTACTCCGCCAGCAGCTCACGGTCCATGCGCGGCTTGCGGAAGAAGCCCTCCAGCGACGCCCGCGACTGCGCACGGAACAGGTTGTGGAGGCCCTCGCGGTTCCGCGCCCACATCGTCATGTGGGTGTAGGCGCCGGCGCCGGCGACGTCGTCGCCCTTCTGGTGCGGCGCCCCCCACTTCACCGGGCGGGTGTAGCGGCGCGACTCCGGGGCCAGGTACGCCTCGATCCCCACGATCGGGGTGATGCCGGCGTCCTTGGCCTTGTGGAAGAAGTCGTAGGCACCGTGCAGGTTGCCGTGGTCCGTCATGGCGATGTGGCTCATGCCCATCTCCTGACAGGCGTTGAACATGTCCTTCAACCGCGCGGCACCGTCCAGCAGCGAGTACTGGGTGTGGACGTGCAGATGTGTGAACGGATCGCTCACCAGGGAAACCTTCCGACGATCACCGACGAGGTACCGGGTACCGGGGCCGGCGGAGCGCGCGCGGCGGTGCGTGTGCGGGCCGGGCGCGTGGGCGCGCGCCCTGTCGGCCGTGACGGCGGACGGAACCCCGGGCCTGATCCCTCGACCCTACCGCCGCCGGCCCCGGATCCGGTGCCGCCCCGCACTCGTACCGGTGACGCGTCCCCGCAGGTCAGGACCGCGCCAAGGGTAAAGAGCGAGGTCAGCGGCGGCAGAAGTGCGCAGGGTCACGACGGCGGACTGTGCGCTCCGGCCGCGACGTGGCAGACTCACCCTCGATGGGCTTCTCCGGAGCAGGTACACGCGCGGTACGCGCCGCGGTCTTCACCGCGCTGTGCGTCACGCTGTCCGCCGGTGCCCACGTGATGTTCACCGGGAAGCCGCTGCCGTTCCCCGCGGTCGCCGCGGTCAGCGCGGCGGTCTTCGTGATCGCCTTCCTGCTGGCGGCGCGCGAGCGCCGGTTCCGGCACATCGCGGCGCTCCTCCTCCCCGCCCAGTTGGCCGCCGACGCGGTCTTCACGACGGGGCAGGCCGCCTGTTACAGCGCCGCTCCCCCGACCCTGCCGGTGCGGCTGATCGGTGTCGACCTGATCTGCGCGGGCGGGGACCTCGGTACCCCGCTGGCCCGGCTGCTGAGCGGCAGCGAGACGGCGGTCGACCCGGCGGCGCCCTGGCTGCTGCTGGGGGCGCACCTGTGCGTGGGGTTGGTCGCGGCCGGCTGGCTGCGCGGCGGCGAGCGGGCCCTGGCCCGCGTGCTGCGCGCGGCGGCGACGGCCGGTTTCCGTCCGCTGCGGCTGGTGACCGCGGTCCGCACCGTCGGGCGACGGCCCGAGACCGCGGTGCCGCGGCCCGCGCCGGCGCCCAGGCGTCCGGCACCCGCTCCCCTGCTCAGCCACTCCGTCCTGCGACGCGGTCCGCCGTCGGCGGTCGTCCTCGCGGCCTGACGTCCCGGTCGTACTCCGGGCCGTCGTCCCACGGCCACCGCCGCCCGCGCCGCACCCCCGCGTGACGCCTGGCGGCGCCCCCCCACGTATTCGACGGATTCAGACGGAGACCAACGAGCATGAGTAAGCGCAACACGCAGGAAGCCAAGCGCGCCGCCCGTGAGCGGCTGCGCGCCGAGCGGGAGAAGGACGCCCGCAAGGAGAAGACCCGCCGGCAGCTGATCGTCGGCGCCGTGGCGATCGGTGTGCTGGCGGTCGCCGGCTTCGCCGGTATGGCCATCGCCAACATGGGCGGCGGCGGCAGCGCCACCGACTGGGCCGCCGTGGAGCGGCAGATCGCCGGTGAGCCGGAGGAGGGCGACGAGTCGTACGCCGAGGACGCGCCCGCCAACGCCTCCGGGGACGACGGCCTGACCGTTCTGGTCGGCGACGAGAACGCCCCGCACACCGTCTCCTTCTACGAGGAGCCGCGCTGCGGTGGTTGCGCCGCCTTCGAGCAGCGCATGGGCGAGGACATCAAGTCCTCGATCGCCGCGGGCGAGTACAACGGCGACTTCACCTTCGGTGCCTTCTTCGACGACAACCCGCAGGCCGGCGGTGACGGCTCCAAGAACGCCATCGCCGCGATGGGCGCCGCGCTGAACGTCAGCGACGAGGCGTTCCTCGGCTACGTCGACGCGCTGTACTCCACCGAGTTCCACACCAGCGCCAACGGCATGCGCGACTTCGACGAGGACGACAAGCTGGTCGACATCGGCCGCTCGGTCGAGGAGCTGGACGGCGAGTTCGAGCAGTTCGAGTCCGACATCCGGAACTCGACCTTCGCGGTCTGGGCGGCGAACATGGCGGACAAGTTCGCCAACTCCGGCGTCGAGTCGACCCCGACGATCATGGTCGACGGCGAGACCATCACCACCCCGGAGACCCCCGAGGCGCTGCAGGCCGCCCTGGAGACCTCCGCCGCCGAGGGCCGTGGCAACAGCGCCGGCGGGGACTCCGCCGACGAGAACCCGGACGCCGACGCGGACGCCGACGCCGATACGGACGCGGACGCGGAAGAGACCGAGGACGGCGAGTCGCAGGACTGACCGTGCCGTACTCCTCACGCCGCGCCGCGGGCGGTGGGCCGTCGTGCCCGCCGCCCGCGGCGTGCGTGGGGACCGGTTCGACCGGCCCCCACGCGCCCACCCCACGCCCCACAACCCCCCACACCCCACACCCCCACTGATTCTCGGAGGAACCGTGTCAGAGCACCGCAAGAGTCGTCGCACCCCTCTCCTCGCCGTGACGGCGGCGATAGCCGTCAGCGCGGCGGGGGCGGGCCTCGCCCTGCTCCCCGGCAGTGAGGCGAGCGCGGCCGAGCCGCAGCTGCCGCCGCGCGCGACCGGCTGGGACTACCAGATCGGCGGTGCCTACGAGCCCGACGCCGACGTCGAGGTGGTCGTGCGCGACCACACCGCCGCCCCCGCCGACGACCTGTACAGCATCTGCTACGTCAACGCGTTCCAGTCGCAGCCCAACGCGGAGGACGACTGGGAGGCCGACCTGCTGCTGCGGGACGCCGACGGCGAGGTCGTCTACGACGGCGCCTGGGGCGAGGCGGTCCTCGACATCCGCACCGAGGACAAGCGCGGACGGATCGCCGACGTGGTCGGCGAGTGGATGGCCGACTGCGCGGACAAGGGCTTCCAGGCAGTCGAGCCGGACAACTACGACACCTTCTACCGGTTCGACGAGTACATCTCCGAGGACGACGCGGTGGCCATGGCCGCCGAGCTGACCGGCCGCGGCCACGAGCTGGGCCTGGCCGTGGCGCAGAAGAACGCGGTGGAGCTGGTCGACCGGCGCGACGAGGCCGGGTTCGACTTCGTCGTCGCGGAGAACTGCGGCCAGTGGAACGAGTGCGAGGGGTACGCCTCCGCCTACGACGACCGCGTGCTGGTGGTGGAGTACACCGACGGCGGTTTCGACACCACTTGCTCGGGGTGGGGCGACAGGCTGTCGGTGGTCAAGCGTGACCTGATGGTGCTGCCGGTGGGCCGCGACGGCTACGTGCGCGAGAACTGCCCCGCCACCGCCGGGGACTGAGTCCGGCGCTGCCGCCGCCCCGGCTCCGGGGCGGCGGCAGCGCCGTCGGCGGACGCGTGCCCGTCGACCCGTTTCTTCGGCTGTCGGTCGCGGCCTCTAGGGTGGCGCATCACTCGACGGTGTCGACACAAGGGGGACGCATGGCGGTGGAGCGGTTATGGCTCGATGTGCCGTTCGCGGAGAAGGACATGGCGAAGGCGGCGGGCGCGCGGTGGGACCCGGCGGCGCGGCGGTGGTACGCGCCGCGGCCGGGGATGGAGGCACTGCTCCGCTGGGCCGCGGGGGCGGAGGTCCCGGAGCTGCTGCCCGGTGAGGACCGGTCGCTGGGCGACGGGCTCTTCGTGGATCTGGTGCCCAGCAGCTGCTGGTTCACCAACGTCCGGTCGTGCGTCGCGGAGCGCGACTGGGACCGGCTGCGGCGGATGATCTACGCGCGGGCGGGGCAGCGCTGCGAGGCGTGCGGGGCGGGTCAGGACCGCACGGCCCGGCGTTGGCTGGAGGCCCACGAGCGGTGGAGCTACGACGAAGCGCGCCGGGTCCAAACGCTCCGTCGGTTGATCTGCCTGTGCACCGACTGCCACACGGCGACACACTTCGGCCTGGCGCAGGTCAAGGGCCGGGCGGCGGAGGCACGGGCGCACCTGATGCGGGTGACCGGGATGAGCGAGGCCGGCGCGGACCGTCACATAGCCGCGGCCTTCGACACCTGGCAGGCCCGCTCGCGGGTGAGTTGGACCCTGGACCTCAGCATCCTGACGGACGCGGGGATCACCCTCGCGCCGCCGCCGGAGGCTCAGGACCGGGCGTCGGCGGCCCGGGAGTCCCTGGATCGCATACCCCGCCAGCGACGTCGCGGGCCGGGCTGACCCCGGACGGGCGCGACGCCGGCTCCCGGGGCGTGCGGCTGGTGCCTCACGCCCGGGGAGCACGGCTGGAGCTCACACCGGCCGCGTGACGCCGCCGTCCGCTCCAGAGCTTCGGTTGCTCCTGGGGCCGGCGGCTCCGGCACCGTAGCGATGCCCGGCCGACGCCGCGGCGTCGGCAGCCGCAACCGCAGCAGGGCGGGTCAGTCCAGCTCGTCGAGGAACGCCAGGGCGAGCCGCCAGGTGCGCTCCGCCGCCTCCGCGTCGTGGTCGGGAAGGTCCGCGTCGGTGAAGAGGTGCCCGGCGCCCTGGTAGCGGTAGACCTCGACGTCCGCGCCGCTGCGCCGCATGTTGAGGTACCAGGTCGAGAGCCAGTCATGCGGCTCGAACGGGTCCGGGTCGGCGACGTGCAGTTGGACCGGGAGGTCGTCGACGGCGGCGCCCTCGGCGATGTCGGCCGTTCCGTGGAGCAGCAGGACACCGCGGGCGCGGGTGTCGTTCATGGCGACGGTCTGCGCGAGGGCGGCGCCGAGGGAGAAGCCCGCGTAGACGGGCCCGGGCGCGTCGGTGGGGCTGCCCTCGGCGAGCCGGGCGGAGGTGGCGACCACACGGCGCAGCAGCTCCTCGTGCCCGACCCCGTCCGCGACCTCCCGCCCTTCCTCCACCGTCTGTGAGATACGTCCCTCGAACAGGTCGGGGACCTCCACCCGGTGACCGGCCGCACGCAGCCGCTCGGCCGCCTCGGTGACGGCCGGGCGCAGGCCGAGGGCGGAGTGGACGAGGACGATGTCTGCCATGACGGGGAGGTCTCCGGGGATCTCGGTTCCGGTCGGTCGGCCCATCCTGCCAGTTAGCCTTGCGGCTGACGCGCGCCAGGCACGCCACAGGACCGACGACGGTCCGGACGGAGGTAGGTACACACCATGGAGGACGTGATGCGACCGGTGCTGGTGCTCGGGGGCACCATCGCCGCGACACTCGTCATCGGCTGGCTCATCGACCGGGCGCTGCACGCCGCGACCACGCGGAGACCCCAGAACCGGCTGCCCGAGCTGTTGCGGCGCTGCCAGTTGCCGCTCCAGGTGCTCATGGGCTCCGGCGCGCTGCAACTGACGTACGACCTCGCGCAGGTGCGGGGCCCGCAGGGCCGGGTGATCCTCAGCGTCCTCGCGACGGTGACCATCGCCTCGGCAGCGTGGCTCGCGATACGGGTGGCGGGTGCGATCGCGGAGAACGTCCTCGCCGACTACGCCGCGCGCACCGACGACGTCGCCCGGGTGCGGCAGTTCCGCACCCAGCTGACGATGCTGCGCCGGATCGTCACGACGGTGCTGGCGATGGTCGCGGCGGCCGTGGCGATCATGTTGGTCTTCCCCGCGCTGCGGGCCCTGGGGACGTCGCTGCTGGCCTCCGCCGGTGTGATCGGCATCATCGCCGGTGTGGCGGCGCAGTCGATGCTGGGGAACCTGTTCGCCGGGCTCCAGATCGCCTTCGGTGACTCCGTCAAGATCGGCGACACGGTCGTGGTCGAGGGCGAGTGGGGCACGGTGGAGGAGATCTCGCTGGCGTTCCTCACCATCCGGATCTGGGACGACCGGCGGTTGACCATGCCGGTGTCGTACTTCAACAACCAGCCGTACGAGAACTGGTCCAAGGGCGGGCACGAGATAACCGGCACGGTCTTCATGCACCTGGACCACTCGGCGCCCATCGCCGAGATGCGGTCCCACCTCCACGAGTTCCTGCTGGGCCGCGCCGACTGGGACGGCCGGACCTGGGGACTGCTGATCACCGACACCACCCCGACCACGATCGAGGTCCGGGCGTCGATGTCGGCGCAGAACTCCGACGACGTGTGGACGCTGCGCTGCGCGGTCCGCGAGGAGATGATCACCTGGCTGCGGGAGAACCACCCGTACGCACTGCCGCGGGTGCCGACCTCGCCCGCCGCACTGCCGCCCTCGGCGACACCCGGCCCGACCGCCGGCGGGCAGGCGGGCACGACCGCGGGCGTCTGAGCCGCCGTACACCGATGGCGCCCACCCGTCCTGCGACGGGTGGGCGCCATCGGCCGTCCCGGACGCCCCGCGCTGCGTGACGGACTCCTCAGCGGTGGACGCGGGCGAGGAACGACTCCAGGTTGGTGACGGTCCGGGCGATCCGCTCCTCGACGGTGATGACCTCGGGCAGCCGGGCGCTCGGCCCGGCGTCCTTGAGCCCGCGGATGTACAGCGAGCAGTTGAGGTCGGCGCAGAGGTAGGTGCCGACCGAGTTCCCGTCCTGACCCGCGCGGCCGGCACGCGGCGCCACCATCAGGGAGACGCCCGCGCTCGGGGCCGTGAGGCAGACCGAGCACATGCTCCGCCGAACCTGCCAGGCGGCGGGCGGGGCGCTGCGCAGGACGATCCCCCGAGCCCGGTCCTCGTCACGGGTGACGAGGTAGGCGCGGTCGGGGGCGCCGGCGTCGCGCCAGCCCAGGAAGTCGAGGTCGTCCCAGGGGCGGTCGTCCAGGTCACGGGGGACGGGGATGCGCTTGGCCGCCCCCTTGGAGCAGTTGACGAACGCGCTCCGGATCTCGCGGTCGGTCATGGGTCTCATGACGTCCACGGTAGGTTTCCTACAGGCTTTAGGCAAATGCTTATACTTATCAGGCGGCATCCGGCCCGCAGACACCGCACCCGACGCCGCACCGGACACTCGAACTCCACCCCACCCCACACCAGGGAGCCCCCGATGGCACGCGCCGGACTCACCCCACAACGGCTGGTCGCCGCAGCGGCGGAGTTGGCGGACGAAGCCGGCCTCGCCCAGGTGACCGCCTCCGCCGTGGCCCGCCGGTTCGACGTCAAGGCGGCCAGTCTCTACTCGCACATCGGCGGCACCGACGACCTGCGGACCGGGGTCGCACTCCTCGCGCTGCGCGAGATGGCGGACCGCGTGGCGGAGGCGCTGGCCGGCCGCTCCGGCCGCGACGCCCTCGCCGCCTTCGCCGGCGCCTACCGCGACTACGCCCGCGAGCATCCCGGCCGGTACGAGGCCGCGCGGCTGCCGCTCGACCACGAGACCGCCGTGGCGAGCGCGGGCGTCCGGCACTCCCAGCTGGCGCGCGCCGTCCTGCGCGGCTACGACATCGCCGAACCCGACCAGACCCACGCGGTGCGCCTGCTCGGCAGCGTCTTCCACGGCTACATCAGCCTGGAGGCCGCGACCGGGTTCTCCCACACCCCGGTGGACTCGGACGCCAGCTGGCAGTGGACGCTCGACCGCCTCGACGCACTGCTGCGCTCCGGCAGCATCGGCTGAGCGGCCGGCGACGGCACAACGACGGGCCGGCAGGAGAGGGAGTACAGCACCTCGACCCCACCCCCGTCGCCCCCACCGCGCACGATGACCACGTCCGGGCCACGGCTGTTGACGCTCACGGGCCGACCACCCCACAGGGCCCGCGCCTGCACCCGCTGGTACCCGGCGTCCGCCGCCCAGTCCCGGCACACCGCAGCCGGGTCGTGCCCCTCGCCGGCGGACTCCAGGACCGCGGGCGGGAACGGCCGGCCGCAGGGAACGGGGTCGAGGGCGTCGGCCAGGCGCTCGGCCCGGTCGACCATCCACAGCAGCGCACCCTCCGGACCCTCCGCCCAGTGCCCGCCGAGATACCACTCCCCGTGCGCGTCCGGACAGCACACCACCAGCTCACCCCGGAGACCGCGGACGCCGCCGCACCTCACTCCGCACCCCCGCAGCCCGACCGGCACCGGCAGCGGCACCCCGCGCACAGCCGCCGCTGGGCGGGCTCCGCCGGGCGCAGCGCGCGGAGGTGCGTGTCGATCACCGTGTTCAACGCACCAACCGCCGCCCGCAGTTGCTCCCCCGACAGCCCAACCGGCGTGTCACCGCTGACACATCCGTCCCCCGGCGGGTTCTCCTGCTCGCTCGCCCAACCCGGCCACCTGGTCGCACCGGGATCTTCACGTACCTCGTGGCCGGGACAGAGGGTCAACCCTCCTGGAGCAGTGGCAGTGCGGCCAGGCGCTCGTTGATCTCAGCCGCGACGAATTCCGGTACGGGTGACTCCCGTTCGACCTCCGGCCAGGAGGCACGCAGAGCGTGGACCGTCTCCCGGACGGTGTCGGCGACGGCCTCCTGGGACATCCCGAGTGCGGCGGCGAGATGGCGGAAGTGCTCGGCCCGGACCACGTGGCTCTTGTCGGTCCCGCCCAGGGGGAAGGCGAGTTTGTGGTCGGCGCCGGGATAGGCGGTGACGCAGACCAGGTCGTAGGCCGGGGACAGCTTCGCCTGTCTGCCGTCCGGGTAGCGCAGGGTCCAGTTCTTGAGGTGTGCGTCGGCGTTTCCCATCGCCACGGCCGCAACGAGGCGGCGGACGTACTCGACAGCGTCCGGCGAAGGGCAGACCGAGGCGACCACTCTGCCGATGCCCTCGTAGGTCGCCCTGTCGTACTTCGCCTCGCTGGCGACCTCGCGAACCTGCGCGAAGTCCTCCTGGTGGACCGAGCCCGCAGCGGTCCGGTCGAAGCGCCGCACTGCCAGGACGTGCTGGCCCGGCTCGACCAGCCCGTCGGGCAGATTCCGGACGTCGGCGGCCGGCACCAGCCTGGTGTCCGGGACATCGATACCGGCGAGACCGGCCCAGCCGAGCATGGCGAACTCGTTGGCCGGGACGGACGGGAACCGCTGGTCGGGCAACTTGACGATCCAGTCGCCCTGTTGTCCGGTGGTCGGCAGCACCAGGGCCTTCCCCTCGTACCGCATCGAGAACTTCGGCTGGACCCCGGCCAGCGAGAACCGCAGGGGATGGTCGTGCGCGCAGCTGTCGGAGGGCTCGTGGTCGGGAAGGCCGTCGAGAGGCGCGTCCGGTACCACCCGCACGGCCCCCGGCAGGTCCTCGCCGAGGTGGCACAGGAGCACGAAGTCGTGTACCCGCTTCTTGCCGAGTTCGGTGGCGACGAGGTGTCGCAACCCGCTGCCGGTCTCCGGCAGGAGGTTGGCGAACCACTCCGGTACGCTGCCGCTCGCCGTCCGGCGCTTCCGGGGGTTCCGCTCGAAGCCCTGGCCCAGCACCGGGTGGTCCGGCGCCAGGTCCGTGTACTCGAACCAGGTGTTTCCGTCGTGGTACCCGAGCACGCCGATGTGCCGGTCCCCGAGGAAGACCGAGGCGGTGATGTCACGCTGCATCGTGATCTCCCCAGATGTCGTCGGGCTGGTCGAACCACGCCTCGATCTCCGGTCCGTCGGCGAAGCCCCAGAGCGCCATCCGCTGGACGTGACCGGAGATCAGCTGGGTCAGCGCGATCTCCCTGCGCTTCAGAAAGCGCTCGTGGTCGCCGCGAGCCAGCAGTGCGAGGGCCGTGTCGTCCACGCAGTGGGAGGCGGCCCCGGATTCGTCGGCCCCGGATTCGTTCCCGCCGCCCAGCAGCAGGGAGCCGACCGATTCAGTGCCGACGGGGTGCGCGATCCGGTTCGCCAGCCCCCGCCCGCCTCCGGGCATGATCTCGCGCAGTGGACGTTCGTGGCCGTCGAGCATCGTCTGCAGCAGCTCCGGCTGGTCCACCCGCGTCCCTCGGGGATAGTGGTCGCCGTCGGCCTGATCGAGGTCGGTGAGCAGAACGGGGCGGGCCGAGAGCAGCCCGAGGACGTTGATCCGTCCCTGTGCGCGGTTCAGCGCGGTCTGCGTCAGATCCGGTCGCCAGCTCTCCCCGCCCGGTGGGAGGAGCGCGAGTAGCCGGCCTGCGCTGGCCACTGGATCGTCGGCGACCGCCGTCGCGTTGCGCCGCAGGGCGACGGTGTTCCCCTGGGGGGCGGCCCCGACCACCGCACCGCGCCAGATCCAGCGCCGCAGCAACTCCGCGCTGCGTTCGTCGGGTCTGCCGAACAGTGCCACGAAGCGCGTCAGGACCGGCGTGAAGAGCGCGTAGGGGAGAAGCCGCAGGTGGGGGATACCGGCCTCGGTGCGGAGGAAGTCCACCACGACGCGGAGCGCCTTCTCCGTCCGTGCGAACGCGTCCTGCCGGTCCGCGTCGTCGCGGAACTCCTGCCGGAAGTCGCGGTCGACCTTGCCGCCTCTGACGGCCATGACGCTCTGCATCAGCACCTGCTGGGAGAAGTCGCCGAAGCGGAAGCCCGCGGCCCGCACCCGCAGCGTGTCCAGGTCCGACGGCTGGACGTCCAGCGGTGCCGAATGGAGTGCCTGGAAGATCTCGGCCCGCTTCAGTGCCTTGCCGAAGGTGTTCATCCGGTCGAAGATCTCCCGGAGGGCCTTCTCGTCGTCGCCCTCGATCTCGTACATGGGGATCTCGTAGGTGCGGATCGCGGTGGTCACCGCGTCGCACAGCTCGAACTCGTGGTCGGAGAGCCAGGGGCGCGCCCGTTGCCAAGCGAGGAGCCGCCGGTTGTCGGCGGCCACCCAGACGGGGAGCCAGTGCTCCCTTGGCCGGTGTGAGTGAGGCGAGGAGAGGAACTTCTCCTCCCGCAGGTCGTAGAAGATCCGGAACCGGCGGTCGACCGTCTCCTCGGAACCGGTGAGCGCGCCCACGAGGGTGGTGAGGCGCTGCTGCCCGTCCACCACCCACAGGGCGGCGGGCTGCTCGGGAGCGTCGAAGCTGGTCTCCCCGATCGAGACCTCGGCGGCCGGCGCGGGCTTGCGCCACATCAGCAGATTGCCGATCGGATAGCCGCGCAGAATGCTGTCGAACAGCCGCTCGGCATCGGAGGCTTCCCAGCGGTAGGGCCGCTGGAACGGCGGGATCCGGATCCGCCCCTCCCGTGCCCAGTCCACCAGCTGCGGGGGCGCGACGCGGCTGACCTTGGGCTGGGTCACTCCGGCCATGGCGCGCTTCCGGAGGTGTCCGGGGTGGCTGTGACGGCCGCGGGGTGGAGCCTTCGGGCCGGTGTCACGTGTGTCATCGCAGGTCCTTCAACGGCACGCCGTCCTCTGTCGTCCACGCCCTCCAGCCGTTCTGCTGGTTCCCGGCGATCATGCTCGCGGCGCCGGACGGTGTGCTGTGGACGCTACCGTCATCGAGCCGCAGTTCGCCGGTGCTCAGCACCACGGCGTGGTGTTCCTGCTTGAGGTTGCGCCGCTTCCACACGAGCCGTTGGCCGGCGCCGAGCCGACCGTCGGCAAGCAGGGGGGTCAGGCTCTGGTCGCGCTGCGACGTCCCAGCGGGACCGGACGTGGGGGTCTCGGACGACGGCAGTCCGAGTAGCTTCCGCAAGGTGCTGTTGGGCGTGTCGACGAACGGCTCCGCCATGCTCTGCAGTTCGACGAAGACGTCATCGTCGACCCGGATTGTCCGACTCACGACTCTCACTCTCCCTGTCTCAATGTGACAGTCGAAAATGTACAGTAAAAACTTGAGTCAGCCGAACCGGCGCCTCAGAACAGCTTGCCCGGGTCGAGGGTGCCCGTCGGGTCAGGGACGCCCTTCAACGCACGCTGTGACTCCGGGCCGTTCGCATCCGGTTCTGGGCCGGCACTCCTTCTTCAGTCCCCCGACGCCGTGCCCCCGGTTATCGTGCGCCCGGCTTCAAGACCCAGGTCGGCGCCGGGATCGGTGCTGTCGGAACCGAGCAGCAGCGCCTCGTTCCTCTCCAACCAAACCGGTGCGGGTCAGTGCGTGCCCGCCCGGACGGTCGTGCCGCCCATCAGTTGCTCAGGGGCACGCGGTCACCGCGCTCCTGGTGGCGTGGCTGCTGACCCGCAGCGAGCGGGCGCAGCGGCGCTGGCTGTGGTGGGCGGCGGGCGGCCATCTCACGCTGATAGCTGCGGGCTCCGCCCCGCTCCTCGTGGCAGGACCCGCCCGGGAGGGGCAGCGGCAGGTCGCGCCGTCCGTCGTGGCGCTCTACGCGGCGGACGGCTACGGCGAGCAGGTGGCGTTCGGCCCGGACGCGACCGGGCGCCGCCTGCGGGGCCGGATGCTCCGGTGGGGGCTGGGGGTCGGTCTTCCGCTGACGGTGTTGTTCGCCTTCGCCGGGGAGGGCGGGTTCCTCCTCAACCGCTACGTCGCGGCCCCGCTCGTCGCACTGGGGTACATCGGTCTCGTCGGGGCGCTCGTGGACCGCATCCGCCGCCCGGGGCGGGTCGCCACCGTCGCCACCACGGCCGTCGCGTCGGTCGGCCGGACGGCGCTCACCTGCTACGTGCTCCAGAACGTGCTGTGCGTCCTGCTCGCCTACGGCATCGGTGCCGGCCTCGCCGCCCGAATGGGGCCGGACTCCGGGCCGTGGTGGGTGATGGGGCTGTGGGCGGCAGTCAGTGCCGTCCTGCTCACCGCCGCCTCCGTCTGGACCCGCCGCTTCCGCCACGGCCCCCTGGAAGCCCTGCAACGCGCCGCCCTGCGGCGGTGACCGGCGCGGGCGGGCCGCGCCGGTCGCGGGCGGGGTGTCAGGGGCGGGCGATGCCGGTGCGGTAGGCCCAGACGACGGTCTGGACCCGGTCGCGGGCGCCGATCTTGGTCATGGCGCGGCCGAGGTGAGACTTGACGGTGGTGGTCTCGATGAACAGCTCCCGTCCGATCTCGGCGTTGGACATGCCGCGCGCCAGCAGGCGGACGATCTCCGTCTCCCGCCCGGTGAGCAGCGCGGCGGGGTCGTCCTCCGGCTGCGGTGGCGGGGTGCGGCGGGCGAACTCCGTGATGACGCGGCGGGTCACCGTCCGGTCGACCAGGCCGTGTCCCGCCGCGACCCGGCGCACGGCGTCGATCAGGTCGTCCGGGTCGGTGTCCTTCAGCACGAAGCCGGCGGCCCCGGCCTCCAGCGCTCCGAACACGTAGTCGTCCAGGTCGAAGGTGGTGACGATGAGGACGTGCGGCGGGTCGTCGGCGAGGCGGGAGAGGATCTCGCGGGTCGCCGTCAGGCCGTCGCCGCCGGGCATCCGCACGTCCATGCAGACCACGTCCGGCCGGAGCCGCTCGGCCAGTTCCACCGCGCTGCGGCCGTCCCCGCAGTCGCCGACCACCTCGATGTCCTCGGCCGTGCCGAGGATGACCCGGAAACCGGCTCGCACCATGGACTGGTCGTCCACGAGCAGCACCCTGATCACGCCACGCCCCTCCCTCACCGCTCTCCCTGTGTCCTCCGGCCGGTCTCCACCGCGAGCGGGATCTCCAGCCGCACCCGCCAGCCGCCCGGTCCGGCCGGTCCGGCCTCCAGCCGTCCGTCCACCAGCTGGGCGCGTTCGCGCATCCCGAGCAGGCCGTGTCCGCGTGGGGCGCCGCGCCCCGCCGCCTCCCGCGGTGCTTCCGGCGGGTCGTTGACGACCTCCAGCAGCACCCGCGAGGAGCCGTGGCGCAGCACGATACGCACCGGCGCGCCGGGCGCGTGGTCCCGGGCGTTGGTGAGTGCTTCCTGAGCGACACGGTAGACGGTGATGTCGGCGACCGGCGGCAGCGCCCGGGGCTCGCCCTCGTGCGTCAGCTCGACGGCCGCGCCGAGTCGGCGTTCGGCTGCGACCAGCCGGTCCAGCGCGGCGACACCGGGGACGGGCGCACCGTCGAAGGTGCCGTCGGCCCCTGGTCCGTCAGGACCCGGCTCCCGCAGCGCGCGCACCACCATGCGCAGGCTCTCCAGCGTTTCCTTGCCCTGGTTGCGGACCCAGGAGGTCGCCTCGCGGGCGGCCTGGTCGTCACGGCCGATGAGCCGCTCCGCGGCTCCCGCCTGGACGACCATGCCGGAAAGGTGGTGCGCGGCGATGTCGTGGAGTTCCCTGGCCATGCTGGTGCGTTCGGCGCGGACCGCGTTGTCGGCGCGTTCGCGCTGCACGCGGACCGCCTCGTCGGCCCGGAGCCGCACCAGCTCGATGTAGTCGCGGCGCGTCGCCACGTGGACGCCGAGGAGCGCGGGGACGGCGTAGGCGCCCAGCGATGACAGCAGCCCGGTGAGGATCACCAGGTGGACGGCGGGGTCCGCCTCGACCAGTACCCGTGCCGCGTCGGAGCCGGGCAGCGGCTCGGGGTCGAAGAGCGCACCGGCGACGACGCCGCTCATGAGCGCGGTGGCGACGCTCACCACGACCAGTAGTCGCACCAGCGCCCGGGTGGACAGCAGCAGCCCGCAGGTGTAGCCGGCGACGAAAGTGGCCAGCCCCTGGAAGGCCACGGTGGCGGGGAAGAACGCGTAGACGGCGAGCTGCGCGGCGGCGACGGCGAGCAGCACCCCGGTCGGGTGGCGGCGGCGCAGGCACAGCGGCAGGGGCTGGAGGCAGACGACGAGCGTCAGCGCCACGGCGCTGCCGGTCGGCAGCCGCACCCCGTCGATGATCCCCATCACCGTGAGCGATGCCCACAGCAGCCCGGCCGCCGCGATGGCGAGCACCGCCGCCAGTGCGGCGTCGCGGGCGACGGGCGTCCGCAGGCCGATCCGGTCGAGCAGCGGGTCCATGACTGCCGTCTGCCGCGCGGCACGGGCGCCGGGTGTGGGGAGTGCGTCGGCCGGGCTCCTCTCACGGGAGGCTCTGTCGGTCATGGCGCTGTCGACTCCTGACGGTGGTGTGCTGCGGTGCGTGCCGCACCGGACAGTACCGGCGGGCCGCCGTTCGGCGGCCCGCCGGTGCGTCGGAGGGGCGGTGCGTCGGAGAGGCGGTACCGGCAGGCTCGCGTCGCCTCCCGGCCGGTCGGTCAGTAGGTGAGGTCGAAGGAGAGCAGGCCGAAGAGTCCGGCGAAGACGGCGACGCCGACCAGACCGAGGAGCACCAGCGCGCTCGCCAGGACCCGCTTCCACCCCGAGCCGCGGCGGATGTCGTCGAAGAGGACGACTCCGGCGGCGACGACGGCGAGCACTCCGGCCCACTGCGCGGCGAGCAGCAGCGCGAGCAGAGCCGCGGGCACCGCGGCGAACTGCATGACCGCGTTCAGCGCGGTGAACCAGCCGGCCAGCGCCACCAGGGCGAGACCGGCCCCGACCCGGGTGAGGACGCGGGCGACGCTCCCGGCGCGGTCACGGGTGCCCAGCCCCAGGCGGCGGCGGACCAGCGGGGCGACGGGCCAGGAGAGGGCCGCCCCCAGCAGCAGCACGACGGAGCCGACGACCAGGGGCAGGGTGAAGCCCGCGTCGCGGACACCGTCGACGGGCAGCAGCGCGAAGGCGGAGGCGTAGCCGATGGCGGTGACGCGGTCGTCCTCGACCCGCATGGTGAGCGTCCGCCGGCCGCCGACCTCGCGCCACACCCACGGTGCGACCTCCTCGTAGACGGCGGGGGTCATGGTCTCCGGGCCGGGCGTCACCAGGATGGTGCCGTCGTCACGGGCGACGATCCGGGTCTGGTCGCCGAGGGGGCCGAGCACTGCCAGGAAGGTGGAGTGCATGGCGCGTGAGGAGCTGTAAGTGCCCTCCGCGATCGCGGCGTGCTCGACGGCGGTCGCGGTACCGGCCGGTTCGTCCGCGGCGTCGTCCGCCGGGTAGTAGCGGTCCGCGAACCCCGCGAGGAGCGACTCCCGGAGCCGCAGGCTGTCGAGGTCGTCGGCGCCACCGCCGTTGACGGAGACGAAGACGCCGGTGCCGTGGTCGGGGTAGATCTGCAGGTGGGAGTGGAAGAAGTTGGTGTCGCCGCCGTGGCCGAGGACGCGGTGGCCGTTGCGGTCCTCCTCGAAGAAGCCGAGGGCCATGCGCGGTCCGTCCGCTAGGGCGCCGAGGGCGTCGTGGTCGAGCCCGGGGGCGTGCATCAGCTCCCGGGTGCCGTCCGCCAGCAGGGCTGCCTCGCCGTCGAGTTCGCCGAGATGGGCGAGCATGAACCGGCCCATGTCAGTGGCGGAGGCGGTCAGCGCGCCGGCGGGGGCGGCCGCCACGACCTCGAACGGCGCGGACTCGTCGGCGTCGGTGCTGGTGTAGCCGGCGGCCATGCGGTCCCGCAGCTCCTCGGGGAGCGGCTGGGTGAACGTGGAGGAGTCCATCCCCAGCGGGGCGAGGATGTGCTCGGCGACGTAGTCGTCGAAGGGGACACCGCTGACCCGCTCGACGACGTGGCCGGCGAGGGCGCTGCCGTAGTTGGAGTAGGCGGGGACGGTTCCGGGTTCGTAGACCTGTTCCGGCGGGTCGGTGGCGAGGTGTTCCCGTAGGTCGGGCGAGTCCCCGTCCATCTCGATCATGCCGGCGACTCGTTCCTCGAACCCCGGCGTGTGGGTCAGCAGGTGGCGCACCGTCACCCGGGTGTCGAAGGAGTCGGGGACCGCGAAGTCGACGTACTCCTCGACCGGGGTGTCGAGGTCCACCTCGCCCGCCTCGACCAGCTGCATGACGGCCGTGGCGGTGAACAACTTGGAGACGGACCCGACGCGGAACAGCGTCTCCTCGGCGTCGACAGCGGTGCGGTCGCCGTCGACGCCGGTGTCGGCCCAGCCGTAGCCGCGCGCGGTGAGCAGCTCGCCGTCGTGGACGACGCTGACCGTGGCACCGGGGATCGCGGTGTTCTCCAGCGCGACCGGGAGCACCCCGTCGAGCCAGGCGGTGACGTCCGCCTCGGTCAGCTCGGCAGCCGCCGGCGCCTGGGCCCGCGGCGCGGGGTCCACCGTGTCCGGCGCGCCGGCGGCGCAGCCGCCGACGGTGACCGC
>NZ_JAAVJB010000005.1 GCF_012034385.1 Streptomyces spiramenti | reverse complement strand
GAGCGGCCGTCGGGCAGGACGGCGAGCGCGCCGCGGCCACCGGCGAGGGTCGCGGCGATCGCGCGCGCCAGTTCGTCCGGCCAGCCGGGACCGGGGAGGGCGCTCCACACCGCCCGGGGGGCGCGGCCGGCGGTGAGTGCGCTGAGGTAGGCGGCGCCGTCACGGTAGTCTGCCCAGCCGCCGGGCTCCGGGGGCTCCGGGCGGGGACCGGGGGGCGGGGACGCGGCGCGTTCGGCGCGCGCCATCCGGGGCGGGACGGCGAGCTGCACGACGTCGGCGAGCGAGCCCGCGTAGCGGTCGGCCACCGACCGGCAGAGCGCCAGCAGTTCCGGGGTGAGGACCGGTTCCGGGGAGAGGACCTGCGCGAGGGGCGCGAGGGTGCCGGGGAAGTCGCTGCGAGCGACCCGCTCCACGACGAAGCCGTTGATGAGGCCGCCACCCTCGCGGCGGCCCCCGCGTTCCCCGGCTCCGAACCGGACCCGGACGCGGACGCCGGGCTGGGCGTCGGCGTCGAGCGCCTCGGGGACGGCGTAGTCGAAGAGGCGGTCCAGGTGGAGCTGTCCCTTGTCCACCAGGACACGCGCCACGGGGAGCTCCGCGGCCGGTGGCGCGCCGCGCCAGGTCCGGGGCCGCGCCCTCGGCTGCTTACCGGCGCCCGGCCCCGCTCCGCCGAGCAGCGCCAGCTGCTCGGGGCCCTCCTGCTGGTCGCGCGCGGTACTCACCCCGTCAGTGAACCAGACCCCGGGGACAGCGGGTGTCATCCACCCCTACACCGTCGGCCACGGTCACGGCCCTGACGCCGTGTGCCCCCGGCCGCCAGAACTGAGAGCGGGGGCCGGGGGCACACGGGGTGGCGCGGATCCGGGTCAGACGCCGGCGGCGGCGCGCAACTGCTCGGTACGGTCGGTGCGCTCCCAGGTGAAGTCGGGGAGCGCGCGGCCGAAGTGCCCGTAGGCGGCGGTCTGCGCGTAGATCGGGCGCAGCAGGTCCAGGGCTCGGATTATGGCGGCGGGCCGCAGGTCGAAGACCTCGCGGATGGCACTCTCGATGCGCTCCACGTCGACCCGGTGGGTGCCGAAGGTCTCCACGAAGAGCCCGACCGGCTCGGCCTTGCCGATGGCGTAGGCGACCTGGACCTCGCAGCGGGTGGCGAGCCCGGCGGCGACGACGTTCTTGGCGACCCAGCGCATGGCGTAGGCGGCGGAGCGGTCGACCTTGGAGGGGTCCTTGCCCGAGAAGGCGCCGCCACCGTGCCGGGCCATGCCGCCGTAGGTGTCGATGATGATCTTGCGGCCGGTCAGGCCGGCGTCGCCCATGGGGCCGCCGATCTCGAAACGGCCGGTCGGGTTGACCAGCAGCCGGTAGTTGTCGGTATCGAGCTTGATGCCGTCCGCGACGAGCGCCTTGAGCTCCGGCTCGACCACGAACTCCCGGATGTCGGGGGTGAGCAGCGAGTCGAGGTCGATGTCGGAGGCGTGCTGGCTGGAGACGACCACGGTGTCGAGCCGCACCGGCTTGTCGCCGTCGTACTCGATGGTGACCTGGGTCTTGCCGTCGGGCCGCAGGTAGGGAACGGTGCCGTTCTTGCGGGCGTCCGTGAGCCGCTGCGAGAGGCGGTGGGCGAGGTGGATGGGGAGCGGCATCAGCTCGGGGGTCTCGTCGCAGGCGTACCCGAACATCAGCCCCTGGTCGCCGGCGCCCTGCCGGTCGAGCGCGTCGTCCTCGCCCTCGACCCGGGCCTCGTAGGCGGTGTCCACGCCCTGGGCGATGTCCGGGGACTGCGCGCCGATCGAGACGGAGACGCCGCAGGAAGCGCCGTCGAACCCCTTCTTGGAGGAGTCGTAGCCGATCTCGAGGATCTTCGACCGAACCAGGCCCGCGATGGGGGCGTATGCCTTGGTGGTCACCTCACCGGCGACGTGGACCAGGCCGGTGGTGATCAGCGTCTCGACGGCGACCCGCGAGGACGGGTCCTCCTTCAGGAGCGCGTCGAGGATGGAGTCGCTGATCTGGTCAGCGATCTTGTCCGGGTGACCCTCGGTCACCGACTCCGAGGTGAAAAGACGGCGCGACACATCGCTCCCTGGGGTTGCAGCGGCTGCTGGCTCTGTCGGCGAACGGCGGGCACACAGGGCCACGCCGCTCGTCGGCAGTGTATCGGGCAGGTACACCACGTGGCCACGGCGTTCGCATACTGGGCGATTCAGTTCCGGTGCGGTTCGTGTCCTGGCAGCTTTCAGCCCTGATCAGTTCGGATCTGCGCGCTTCGCGTCTTGATCGCGGCTTGACGGCTGCTGTTCAACCCGCGGCCGGTTCGACCCGCGGCGGTTCCGCGACCACCGCGTCCCAGACGGCGTCGGCGAGATCCTCCTTGGGACCGTAGGGGACGTGCCGTTCGCCCCCGCGCGTGTCGAGGACGACCGCCTCGTTGTCCTCGGTGCCGAACGCACGCCCGCCGCCGACCTCGTTGACGACCAGGAGGTCGCAGCCCTTGCGGACCAGTTTGGCGCGGCCCGACGCCAGTGCGTCCTCCGTCTCGGCGGCGAACCCCACGACCACCGCGGCCCGCCCGCCGTGCCGGGCCGCGAGACCGGCGAGGATGTCGGGGTTGCGCTCCAGCACAACGGGCTCCGGCTCGACCCCGTCGCGCTTCTTGATCTTCCCGGTGGCGACCCGTGCCGGCCGGAAGTCCGCGACGGCTGCCGCCATCACCACCACGTCCGCCCCGCTCGCCGCCCCGGTCATCGCCTCGCGCAGCTCCTCCGTGGTGGAGACCGGCACCACCGTCGCCCCGGCCGGGTCCGGCAGCGCGGTGTTGGCCGCCACCAGGGTGACGCGCGCGCCGCGCGCCACCGCGGTACGGGCCAGGGCGTACCCCTGCTTGCCGGAGGACTGGTTGCCGAGGAACCGCACCGGGTCCAGCGGTTCACGCGTGCCGCCCGCGCTGATCACGACATGCCGCCCGGCGAGGTCCTGCTCGAAAGCCCGCTCCCCCCGTGCCAGCACGCGGCGGCAGACGGCGAAGATCTCGGCGGGGTCGGGCAGCCGGCCCTTGCCCGTGTCGGCGCCCGTCAGCCTGCCGCTCGCGGGTTCGATGACGACGGCGCCCCGGGAGCGCAGCAGCGCCACGTTGTCGCGGGTCGCCGGGTGCTCCCACATCTCGGTGTGCATGGCGGGGGCGAACACCACCGGGCAGCGGGCGGTCAGCAGGGTGTTGGTCAACAGGTCGTCCGCACGGCCGTGGGCGGCGCGCGCCAGGACGTCGGCGGTGGCGGGGGCCACCACGACGAGGTCGGCGCGCTGGCCGATCCGCACGTGCGGCACCTCGTGCGCGTCCTCCCAGACGGTGTGCGACGCACGGCGGCCCGAGAGGGCGGCCCATGTCGCCTCGCCGACGAAGTGCAGCGCGGAGGCGGTGGGTGCCACCGTGACGGCGTGACCGGACTCGGTGAACCGCCGCAGCAGCTCGCACGCCTTGTAGGCGGCGATCCCGCCGCCCACGCCCAGCACGATCTCGGGACGACCGGTCCCGGGGCTCCGCGTCACAGCTCTCCTCCCACGGGGCGCACCTCGGCACGCCCGCCACCGTCACCGTCCGCCGTCGCGCCGCCGGCGGGCGACGCGCTCGGACCCAGGGGGCCAGGGTATGCCGCGGCGCCGCCGCCCGGGAGGCCGGGAAGCGGGCGGCACCGCGCCCCGGGACGCCGAAGGGGCCCGGCCGCCTCTCGGCCGCCGGGCCCCTTCACCACGTCTCTTCCGCGCGGTCAGTCCGCGGGACCCTCGATCGCCTCGGCGGTGAGGAGGCCCGCGTTGATCTCGCGCAGGGCGATGGAGAGCGGCTTCTCGTGGACGTGGGTGTCCACCAGCGGGCCGACGTACTCCAGCAGGCCCTCGCCGAGCTGCGAGTAGTACGCGTTGACCTGGCGGGCGCGCTTGGCGGCGTAGATGACCAGGCTGTACTTGGAGTCCGTGGCCTCGAGCAGCTCATCGATCGGAGGATTGATGATGCCCTCGGGCGTGGCGATGGAAGAGGACACGCTCTGCCTTCCGGTGGTGGGGTGCGAACGATGCCGGTCGGGCGGACGGGCCGACCGAGCGGCAGGTACCGGGCCCGGCTGCGGCGACGCGCGATGACGTGACGTTCAGGACGTACGCGTCAAGGCTAGCAGCTCGGCCGCCACCTGCTCGACGGAGGTGTTCACCAGGGTGTGGTCGAACTCGGACTCCGCGGCGAGCTCGGTGCGCGCGGCCGTCAGGCGGCGCTCGATGACCTCCGGCGCCTCGGTGCCCCTGCCGGTCAGCCGCCGGACCAGCTCCTCCCAGCTCGGGGGCGCCAGGAACACCAGCCCGGCCTCGGGCATGGACTCCCGGACCTGCCGGGCGCCCTGGAGATCGATCTCCAGCAGTACCGGCTCACCCGCCGCCAGCCGCTCCAGCACCGCGTTGCGCGGGGTGCCGTAGCGGTTGCCGGCGAACTCGGCCCACTCCAGCAGCTCACCGTTGGCGACGAGCTTGTCGAACTCGCCGTCGTCCACGAAGAAGTACTGGACGCCGTGGCGCTCACCAGGCCGGGGACTGCGGGTGGTGGCCGACACCGAGAGCCAGATCTCGGGATGGGCCTGTCGCATGTGCGCGACGACCGTGCTCTTGCCGACCCCGGAGGGGCCGGAGAGAACGGTCAGCCGCGGACGACCGGGGGGAACCGCGGGGGGCGTCCCCCCGGAGACAACCTCACTCATGCGGTGATTATCCCGCCCGGGCGCGCGGCGGGGAAATCCGTGTCCGCCGCGCGCCTCGGAGATCAGGAGGAGGCGCTTCCGAACTCGCGCTCCAGGGACGCGATCTGGTTGGAGCCCAGCCCGCCGACCCGACGGCTCTCGGAGATGCCGAGCCGTTCCATGATCTGCTTGGCGCGGACCTTGCCGACGCCCGGCATCGACTCCAGCAGCGCGGAGACCTTCATCTTGCCGATGACCTTGTTCTCCTGGCCCTGCTTGATGACCTCGTGCAGCGAGGCACCGGAGTGCTTGAGCCGATTCTTGACCTCGGCGCGCTCCCGGCGAGCCGCGGCGGCCTTCTCGAGCGCGGCTGCGCGCTGTTCAGGGGTAAGGGGCGGAAGAGCCACGCCTACGTCACCTCAGGTATCGAACGGTCGGATGGGATACGGGAGCGGACACGGAAGCCCCACGACCCGGCACGCTGCGGAGCCGGTCACGGGGCATCGGGCTCCGCTCTCGACGGAGACTAGCGGGCAAGTGGCCGTGAGTCAGCGAGATCAACCGAAAACTCCAGGTCAGCTGTTGGGACTCCGGACATTTGCACTGATACCACCTCGGCGCACGGCATCTCGCGGCTGCGGTTCCGGAACTCGCGAGAGACGGCCCGCGGAGCGCGCGCCGGTCGTGCGCTCCCCCTGTGACCTGCGACGCCGCACACTGCGCCACACGGCCGACTCCACGATCACACGTTCGAAGAGGTACCACGAACGGGAACGTGGTGATTTGGTGGACATCCGGTGCAACGGTCATGGAAGCGGGTCACAGCCCCCCGAGCGGGGCTCCTGGAGCCCGAAAACCGTGGAAGGACGGCTGGATCGCAACGGTCCCCTGTCCGGGTCGGCGCCGGTCGGAGGGCCGGCAGGACGCGCTCCGAGGCCGTACCCGACCCGCTCGCCGTCTCCCCCGTCCCGCCGTGCAGCGCGGGTCCGCCTACCGCTCGACAGCGGCGGACGGCCCGGCGCGCGACACGTCCGCGCCCCTCCGCAGCGGGCGGCGGGGCGCGGACGCGGTGCCCGAGAGGGGCCGGCGGGGTCAGCCGATGACGGCGGCCAGCTCGCCGATCCAGCGGTCGGTGGCGGACCGCAGCGCGCCGCGGTCGGGACCGTGGCGCAGCACGTCCCTGCTGACGCTCGGCAGCGCCGCCGGGAGCGCGGGCCCCAGGAGGGCGGGAAGGTCCTCCGGACGGGCGCCCTGCGCGCCGAGCCCGGGCAGCAGCAGCGGACCGCCGATGTCCAGGTCCGCGTGGGTCAGTCCGCCGTCACCGCCGTCACCCTCGTGGGCGCCGACACCGCCGGGGACACCGGCGAGGGTCGCGCCGACGACGGCGCCGAAGGAGCCGAACGGCGACCCGGCGGCGGTCGCCGCGTTCTCGCGCGCCAGCCGCGCGAGCACGTCGGCGGCGACACCCCGGCCGTCGGCGCACCGGGCCCGCTGCAGCGGGCCGCCCTCGGGGTTGGAGGTCCGTGCGAGCACGAACACGCCGGAGCCGGAGGCCCGCGCCAGGTCCAGCGCCGGCCGCAGTGCCTCGAACCCCAGGTAGGGCGAGAGGGTCACGGCGTCGGAGAACAGCGGCGCGGCGGGGTCGAGGTACGCGTCCGCGTAGGCGCCCATGGTGGAGCCGATGTCGCCGCGCTTGACGTCCAGCAGGACCAGCGCGCCCGCCGCCCGGAAGTCGGCCACGGTCCGCTCCAGCACGGCGATCCCGCGGGAGCCGAAGCGCTCGAAGAACGCAGACTGCGGCTTGACCACCGCGACCTTGTCGGCGAGTGCCTCGGTGACGGTGCCGCAGAAGCGCTCCAGCCCGCCGATGTCCTCGCCGAGTCCCCATTCCCGCAGCAGGCCGGCGTGCGGGTCCACGCCGACGCACAGCGGGCCGCGGGCGGCGGTGGCGGCCCGCAGTCGCTCGCCGAAGGGCGTGGCGGCGGGGCGCGGCGGGGCGGGCGTCTCGGTCACGGGGTGCCCGCCTTCCGGTTGTCGGCGCCGACCGCGTCGGCCAGCGTCCGGTAGGGGCTCTGCCGCAATCGCTCCGCCAGCCCTCGGCGCACCGCGCGCGGCCAGAAGGGCCCGCGGTAGATGTAGGAGCTGTACCCCTGGACGAGGGTCGCCCCCGCGAGGATGCGTTCCCAGGCGTCGTCGGCGGTCTCGATGCCGCCGACCCCCACCAGGGTGAGGCGGTCGCCCGTGCGGGCATGGAGGCGCCGCAGCACCTCCAGGGAACGGTCGCGCACCGGCGCGCCGGAGAGGCCGCCCGCCCCGATCTCCGCGACGCGGCCGGCCGGGGTGGCCAGGCCGGTGCGGGCGATCGTGGTGTTGGTGGCGATAATGCCGTCCAGCCCCAGTTCGAGGGCTAGGTCGGCGACGGCGTCGACGTCCTCGTCGGCGAGGTCGGGGGCGATCTTCACCAGCAGCGGCACGCGCCGCCCGCCCGGCCCGCCCACCCGGTCCGCCGCCGCCCGGACGGCCGAGAGCAGCGGACGCAGGTGCTCGGTGGCCTGGAGGTTCCGCAGGCCCGGCGTGTTGGGCGAGCTGACGTTGACCACGAGGTACCCCGCATGGGGGGCGAGGCGCTCGGTGGAGGTGACGTAGTCGGCCGCGGCCTCCGCCTCGGGAACGGCCTTGGTCTTGCCGATGTTGACGCCGAGCCGGGCGTCGAAGGCCGGTCGACGGTCCGCGAGGCGGCGGGCCACCACCGCGGAGCCGTCGTTGTTGAAGCCCATCCGGTTGACCAGCGCGCGGTCGTCGGGGAGGCGGAACAGCCGCGGCGCGGGGTTGCCTGGCTGCCCCTCGCCGGTGACGGTGCCGACCTCGACGAAGTCGAAGCCGGCCATGGTCAGGGCGTCGATGCCGGTGGCGTTCTTGTCGAACCCCGCGGCGAGCCCCAGCGGCCCGGGCAGGTCCAGACCGAGCGCCCGCACCCGCAGTTCGGCCGGGCGGGGGGCGAGGATGCGGGAGACGGCACGGCGGACCAGCGGCACCCGGGCGACGGCACGCATCGCGCCGAAGGCCAGGTGGTGGGCGCGTTCGGGGTCCATCCGGCGGAACACGGTGCGGAAGAGCAGCCGGTAGCCGGGGTGGGCGGTGGCGCGGTCGCCGCCCCGCGCCACGGCGGGTGCCGTGGTGCGGGGGGCGCCTGCGCCCGGTGGGGTGGGCATGGGCGGTCCTTCTCAGCTCTGGGCGCGCGCGGCGTTGAGGTGCTGGGCGTGCTCCTGGAGGGAGCGGACGCCGACCTCGTCGCGGGCGAGGGCATCGATGCCCTGGACCGCGGCGGACAGCGCCTGGACGGTGGTCAGGCACGGCACACCGCGCGAGACCGCCGCGGTGCGGATGTCGTAGCCGTCGAGCCGGCCGCCGGTGCCGTACGGCGTGTTGACGATCAGGTCGACCTGGCCGGCGTGGATGAGCTGGACGATGGTCGGCTCGCCGTTCGGGCCCTCCCCCTCGTTGTGCTTCCGCACCGAGGTCACCTCGACGCCGTTGCGGCGCAGCACCTCCGCGGTGCCGGAGGTCGCCAGCAGTTCGAAGCCGTGCTCCCGGAGCGTCCGCGCGGGGAAGATCATCGCGCGCTTGTCCCGGTTGGCGACCGAGACGAAGGCGCGGCCCTTGGTGGGCAGCGCGCCGTAGGCGGCGGCCTGCGACTTGGCGTAGGCGGTGCCGAAGACGGCGTCGATGCCCATGACCTCACCGGTGGAGCGCATCTCGGGGCCGAGGACGGTGTCCACGCCGCGACCGTGGGTGTCACGGAAGCGGCTCCACGGCATCACGGCCTCCTTGACGGAGATCGGCGCGTCCAGCGGCAGGGTCCCGCCGTCGCCGGTGGCGGGCAGCATCCCCTCGGCCCGCAGTTCGGCGACGGTGGCACCCAGCGAGATCCGGGCAGCGGCCTTCGCCAACGGCACCGCCGTAGCCTTGGAGGTGAAGGGGACGGTCCGCGAGGCGCGCGGGTTGGCCTCCAGGACGTAGAGGATGTCCCCCGCCATGGCGAACTGGATGTTGATCAGTCCGCGTACGCCCACACCGCGGGCGATCGCCTCGGTGGAGGCGCGCAGCCGCTTGATGTCGTGGCCGCCGAGGGTCATCGGCGGCAGGGCGCACGCCGAGTCCCCGGAGTGGATGCCGGCCTCCTCGATGTGCTCCATGACGCCGCCGAGGTAGAGCTCCTCGCCGTCGTAGAGGGCGTCCACGTCGATCTCGATGGCGTCGTCGAGGAACCGGTCGACGAGGACCGGGTGGTCGGCGACGAGACCCGCGTGCTGCTCCAGGTAGGCGGCGAGCGCCTCCTCGTCGTAGACGATCTGCATGCCGCGCCCGCCCAGGACGTACGAGGGGCGGACCATGACCGGGTAGCCGATGCCGGCGGCGATGTCGCGGGCCTCGGGGTAGGAGAAGGCGGTGCCGTACTTGGGCGCGGGAAGACCGGCCTCGGCGAGGACCCGGCCGAAGGCGCCGCGGTCCTCCGCGGCGTGGATGGCCTCGGGCGGGGTGCCCACGATGGGGACCCCGTTGTCCTTGAGCGCCTGGGCCAGGCCCAGCGGGGTCTGGCCGCCGAGCTGGACGACGACGCCCGCCACGGGGCCCGCCAGGGTCTCGGCGTGGACGATCTCCAGCACGTCCTCCAGGGTGAGCGGCTCGAAGTACAGCCGGTCGGAGGTGTCGTAGTCGGTGGAGACGGTCTCCGGGTTGCAGTTGACCATCACCGTCTCGTAGCCCGCCTCGCTCAGCGCGAAGGAGGCGTGGACGCAGGAGTAGTCGAACTCGATGCCCTGGCCGATGCGGTTGGGCCCGGAGCCGAGGATGATCACGGCGGGCTTCTCGCGCGGCGAGACCTCGGTCTCCTCCTCGTAGGAGGAGTAGAAGTACGGCGTGCGGGCGGCGAACTCGGCGGCGCAGGTGTCGACCGTCTTGTAGACCGGGCGGATGTCCAGGGCGTGCCGGACCTCGCGCACCACGTCCTCGCGCAGGCCGCGCATCTCGGCGATCTGGGCGTCGGAGAAGCCGTGGCGCTTGGCGTGGCGCAGCAGCTCCGGCTCCAGCCGCTCGGCGTCGGCGACCTCGGTGGCGACCTCGTTCACCAGGAACAGCTGGTCGATGAACCAGGGGTCGATCCGGGTGGCGGCGAAGACCTGCTCCTGGGTGGCCCCCGCGCGGATGGCGCGCATCACGGTGTGGACGCGGCCGTCGGTGGGGACGGCCGCGGCGCGCAGCAGCGCCTCGCACTCGTCCGCGCCGCGCGTGGTGCGGGAGAAGTCGAACTGCGACCCCTTCTGCTCCAGGGACCGCAGCGCCTTGTTGAACGCCTCGGTGAAGTTGCGGCCGAAGGCCATGGCCTCGCCGACCGACTTCATGGTGGTGGTCAGCGTGGGGTCGGCGCCGGGGAACTTCTCGAAGGCGAACCGGGGGACCTTGACGACGACGTAGTCCAGCGAGGGTTCGAAGGAGGCCGGGGTCTTCTCGGTGATGTCGTTGGGGATCTCGTCCAGCGTGTAGCCGATGGCGAGCTTCGCGGCGATCTTGGCGATCGGGAAGCCGGTGGCCTTGGAGGCCAGCGCGGAGGAGCGGGAGACCCGGGGGTTCATCTCGATGACGACGACGCGGCCGTCCTCGGGGTCGACCGCGAACTGGATGTTGCAGCCGCCGGTGTCGACGCCGACCTCGCGGATGACCTCGATACCGATGTCGCGCAGCACCTGGTACTCGCGGTCGGTGAGCGTCATCGCCGGCGCGACGGTGATGGAATCGCCGGTGTGGACGCCCATGGGGTCGAAGTTCTCGATGGAGCAGACGACCACGACGTTGTCGTGCTTGTCGCGCATCAGCTCCAGCTCGTACTCCTTCCAGCCCAGGATGGACTCCTCCAGGAGCACCTCGGTGGTCGGGGAGAGCGCGAGTCCCTGGCCGGCGATGCGGCGCAGGTCCTCCTCGTCGTGGGCGAAGCCGGAGCCGGCGCCGCCCATGGTGAAGGAGGGCCGGACGACGACGGGGAAACCGCCCAGGCCCTCGACCCCGGCGAGCACGTCGTCCATGGTGTGGCAGATGACGGAGCGGGCGGACTCGCCGTGGCCGATACGGGCGTTGACCGCCGCGACGACCTCCTTGAACAGCTGGCGGTCCTCGCCCTTGCGGATCGCCTCGACGTCGGCGCCGATGAGTTCCACGCCGTGGCGTTCCAGGGCGCCTGACTCGAAGAGCGAGATCGCGGTGTTGAGCGCGGTCTGGCCGCCGAGTGTGGGAAGCAGCGCGTCGGGGCGCTCCTTGGCGATGATCTTCTCGACGAACTCGGGGGTGATCGGCTCGACGTAGGTGGCGTCGGCGATCTCCGGGTCGGTCATGATCGTCGCCGGGTTGGAGTTGACCAGGACGACCCGCAGGCCCTCGGCCTTGAGTACCCGGCACGCCTGGGTCCCGGAGTAGTCGAACTCGGCGGCCTGGCCGATGACGATCGGGCCGGAGCCGATGACCAGGACGGACTGGATATCGGTGCGCTTAGGCACGCTGGTCCTCCATCAGGGAGACGAAGCGGTCGAACAGGTAGGCCGCGTCGTGCGGGCCGGCCGCCGCCTCGGGGTGGTACTGGACACTGAACGCGGGACGGTCCAGCAGGCGCAGCCCCTCGACGACGTCGTCGTTGAGGCAGACGTGGGAGACCTCGGCCCGGCCGTACGGCGTGTCGCTGACGCGGTTCAGCGGGGCGTCCACGGCGAAGCCGTGGTTGTGGGCGGTGACCTCGACCTTGCCGGTGGCGCGGTCCTTGACCGGCTGGTTGATGCCGCGGTGGCCGTACTTCAGCTTGAAGGTGCCGAAACCGAGGGCGCGGCCGAGGATCTGGTTGCCGAAGCAGATGCCGAACAGCGGGGTGGAACGTTCCAGCACGCCGCGCATCAGTGCCACGGGGTGGTCGGCGGTGGCGGGGTCGCCGGGGCCGTTGGAGAAGAACACGCCGTCGGGGTCGAGGGCGTAGATCTGCTCCGGTGTGGTGGTGGCCGGCAGGACGTGGACCTCGATGCCGCGCTCCGCCATCCGCTGCGGGGTCATGCCCTTGATGCCGAGGTCGATCGCGGCGACGGTGTACTTCTTCTCGCCGATCGCGGGCACCGTGTACGGCTCGGTGGTCGAGACCTCGGCGGCGAGATCGGCGCCTGCCATCTGCGGCGCGGAGCGCACCCGCTCCAGCAGGACGGCGTGGTCGGCGAGCGCGTCGCCGGAGAAGATGCCGACGCGCATGGCGCCGCGCTCCCGCAGGTGGCGGGTGAGGGCGCGGGTGTCCACGCCGCTGATGCCGACGACGCCCTGGGCGGCGAGTTCCTCGCCGAGGCCGCGGCTGGCGCGCCAGTTGGAGTGGCGGCGGGCGGGGTCGCGGACGACGTAGCCGGCGACCCAGATCCGGCGGGACTCGGGGTCCTCGTCGTTGACGCCGGTGTTGCCGATGTGCGGGGCGGTCATGACGACCACCTGGCGGTGGTAGGAGGGGTCGGTCAGCGTCTCCTGGTAGCCGGTCATGCCGGTGGAGAAGACGGCCTCGCCGAGGGTCTGGCCGACGGCGCCGTAGGAGCGGCCCGCGAACGTGCGGCCGTCCTCCAGGACGAGTGTGGCGGGGGACGCGGGTACGGAGGTCACGATGCGCCTTCCTGGTGGTGCGGGAGCGCGGCTCCGTCGCCGGCGCGGGAGGTGTCGGCGGAGGAGGTGGCGGCGGGGGTACCGGTGGTGGCGACGGACGCGGCGTTGATCGCCTCCACCCAGGCGGGGTGCTCGCCGGCCTGGTCGAACCGGAAGCCGGAGTCGAGCTGTCGGCCGCCGTGCTCCCAGGTGATGACGAGCAGGCCGCCCTCAGTGAGGACCTTGCCTGCGATGGCCTTGTCCAGCCTGGCCCCGTGGAGTCGGGCGGTGGGCACGAAGAACGAGCTGGCGCCGGGCCGGTCGACCAGCAGACCCTCGTCGGTGAGGCTGAGGTCGGCGCGGCTGCGGGTGCCCAGGCCGCGGGCGATGATGCGGTCCAGCCACTGACCGGCCGTGGTCGAGCCGTGGTAGCGGCCCGTGGCGGCGAGGTGGACGACGCCGGTCGCGGCCGGCACCTGCGGCAGCGGCGGCAGGTCGCCCTGCGCCTCACCGCGGCGCTGCCAGGCTCGCCGCATCAGCCAGTAGAGGAGCACGACCACGAGGATCATGCCGATCGTCCAGCTGATGTAGCCGGGCCAGTTGATCTCGGGCCGTTCGACGGCGAGGCGGGTGGGGGCGGCGACCGCCGCGTTCAGGGTGGTCACGCCAGCTCACCGTCCACCAGCGTCGCGCGCCCGCGCAGGAAGGTGTGGGTGACCCGGCCCGGCAGCTCGCGACCGCGGTAGGGCGTGTTGCGGCTGCGCGAGGCGAAGGCGGTGGGATCCACCGGCTGCCGGTGCGCCGGGTCGACGAGGGTCAGGTTGGCGGGCTCGCCCACCGCCACCGGCCGGCCGTGGCCTTCGAGACGGCCGATGGCCGCGGGCCGGTGGGACATGCGGTCGGCGACGCCGGCCCAGTCCAGCAGGCCGGTGTCGACCATGGTGTGCTGCACCACGGACAGGGCGGTCTCCAGACCGACCATGCCCATGGCGGCGGCGCCCCACTCGCAGTCCTTGTCCTCCTGCGGGTGGGGGGCGTGGTCCGTGGCGACGCAGTCGATGGTGCCGTCGGCGAGGGCCTCCCGCAGGGCGAGGACGTCCTCCTCGGTCCGCAGCGGCGGGTTCACCTTGTAGACGGGGTCGTAGGAGCGGACCAGTTCGTCGGTGAGCAGCAGGTGGTGCGGGGTGACCTCGGCGGTGACGTCCCAGCCCTTGGACTTGGCCCAGCGCACGATGTCGACCGACCCCGCGGTGGAGAGGTGGCAGATGTGGACCCGCGAGCCGACGTGCGCGGCGAGCAGCACGTCGCGGGCGATGATCGACTCCTCGGCGACCGCGGGCCAGCCGGTGAGGCCCAGCTCGGCGGAGACCGCGCCCTCGTTCATCTGGGCGCCCTCGGTGAGGCGCGGTTCCTGGGCGTGCTGGGCGATGACGCCGTCGAAGGCCTTCACGTACTCCAGCGCCCGGCGCATGATCACGGCGTCGTCGACGCACTTGCCGTCGTCGGAGAAGACCCGGACGCCGGCGGCGGACTCGTGCATCGCGCCGAGCTCGGCGAGCTTGGCTCCCTCCAGCCCGACGGTGACCGCACCGACGGGCTGCACGTCGCAGTAGCCGGACTCCCGGCCCAGCCGCCAGACCTGCTCGACCACGCCCGCGGTGTCGGCCACCGGGAAGGTGTTGGCCATGGCGTGCACGGCGGTGAACCCGCCGGAGGCGGCGGCGCGCGTGCCGGTCAGGACGGTCTCGGAGTCCTCGCGGCCCGGCTCGCGCAGGTGGGTGTGGAGGTCGACCAGTCCCGGGAGGAGGACCTGCCCGGCGGCCTCGACGACACGGGCGTCACCGGCGTCGAGCGCGGTGCCCACAGCGGCGATGACGCCGCCCTCGACGAGGACGTCCCGCTCCTCACCGCCGAGCACGCGGGCGCCGCGGATCAGGGTCTTGGCTTCGGTCACTGGTTCTCCTCGGCTTCCCCGGCGGCGCCGGGTGCGGTGGCGGTGGGTGCGGTGTTGGTGGGAGCGGCGGCGGGCGCGGCTGCCGTGGGCGGCGCGGGACTCGCGGGGGCCCCGCCGAGCAGCAGGTACAGCACCGCCATCCGGACCGAGACGCCGTTGGTGACCTGTTCCACAGCGGTGCAGCGCGGCGAGTCGGCGACCTCGGCGGTGATCTCCATGCCGCGGTTCATCGGACCCGGGTGCAGCACGACGGCGTGCTCGGGCATGGCGGCCATCCGCTCGCCGTTCAGGCCGTAGCGGCGGGCGTACTCCCGCTCGGTCGGGAAGTAGGCGGCGGTCATCCGCTCACGCTGGACGCGCAGCATCATGACCGCGTCGGTGCTGGGGAGGACCGCGTCGAGGTCGTAGGAGACCGCGCACGGCCAGCCCTCGGAGCCGATCGGGATCAGGGTGGGCGGGGCCACCACGGTGACCTCGGCTCCCAGCGTCGTCAGCAGGAGGACGTTGGAGCGGGCGACCCTGCTGTGCAGTATGTCGCCGACGATGGTGATGTGACGCCCTGTCAGATCTCGGCCGACCCCGTCACCACCACCGGCCAGTCGGTGACGCAGCGTGAACGCGTCGAGCAGCGCCTGGGTGGGGTGCTCGTGGGTCCCGTCGCCCGCGTTGACGACGCTGCCGCCGATCCAGCCGGAGGTGGCCAGCCGGTGCGGCGCCCCGGAGTCGTGATGCCGGATGACGACCGCGTCGGCACCCATGGCCTCCAGCGTGAGGGCGGTGTCCTTCAGGGACTCGCCCTTGGAGACGGAGGAGCCCTTGGCGGAGAAGTTGATGACGTCCGCGGAGAGCCGCTTGGCGGCGGCCTCGAAGGAGATGCGGGTCCGGGTGGAGTCCTCGAAGAACAGGTTCACCACGGTGCGACCGCGGAGCGTCGGGAGCTTCTTGATCGGCCGGTCGGCGAGCCGGGCCAGTTCCTGCGCGGTGTCCAGGACCATCACCGCGTCGTCGCGGGTGAGGTCGGCGGCCGAGATGAGGTGGTGCTTCATCTGTTGCCAGGGGCCTTCCGTGGAGATTCGGGCAGACGTCGATCAGGGGAGGTGGGAGCCGTTACGGGGGCACGGCGGAGCCGGGCCCGCCCGCGGTGCGGGCACCGGGGACACGGCGCGTGCTTCTCAGCCCTCGCCGGCCGGCTCGTCGCGCCCGAGGAGCACGCCGTCCCGGCCGTCCTCCTCCGCGAGCTGGACCCGGACCGTCTCGCGCAACGAGGTCGGAAGGTTCTTCCCGACGTAGTCGGCACGGATCGGGAGCCGGCGGTGGCCACGGTCCACGAGCACCGCCAGCTGCACGGCGCGGGGGCGGCCGATGTCGCCCAGGGCGTCCAACGCGGCGCGGATCGTGCGCCCGGAGAAGAGGACGTCGTCGACGAGGACGACCAGCCGGCCGTCCACCCCCTCGGCGGGGATCTCGGTCCGCGCCAACGCCCGCGCGGGACGTAGCCGCAGGTCGTCGCGGTACATCGTGATGTCGAGGGAGCCCACGGGCACCGGTCCCCCGGTGACGTCGTGCAGCTTGGCGGCCAGCCGGTGGGCGAGGTGCACGCCGCGGGTGGGGATGCCCAGCAGGACCACGTCGTCCGCGCCCTTGGCGCGCTCGACGATCTCGTGGGCGATGCGGGTCAGGACCCGCGCGATGTCCGGCGCCTCCAGCACGGAGCGGGGCGGCGGTTGGGTTGCGTCCATACGAATCGGACCTCCTTCCCCGCCTCTCTGGACGGGTCTTAAAGGACGCCTGGCGTTCGGTGCCGACGGACGGTTTCCGGCCGGGGCCGGCAGGCATCCGCCACACCTGCCCGGCAGCATAGCAGCGCCCCCGGATGCGCCGGTATCAGCCCTGGTCAGAGCATTCGGGAACCCTCTCCGCTTGACGGCTCCCATCACGCTGCGTAACCTCACACTGGGTTACAGATCAGCTTTCCGGGGAGTCACATGTCCAGCGAATACGCCAAACAGCTCGGGGCCAAGCTCCGGGCCATCCGGACTCAGCAGGGCCTCTCCCTGCACGGGGTCGAAGAGAAGTCCCAGGGCCGCTGGAAGGCGGTCGTGGTGGGCAGCTACGAGCGTGGCGACCGTGCGGTCACCGTGCAGCGCCTGGCCGAGCTGGCCGACTTCTACGGGGTGCCGGTGCAGGAGCTCCTGCCGGGCACCACCCCCGGGGGCGCGGCCGAGCCGCCGCCCAAGCTCGTGCTCGACCTGGAGCGCCTCGCTCACGTCCCCGCCGAGAAGGCCGGACCGCTCCAGCGCTACGCCGCGACCATCCAGAGCCAGCGCGGCGACTACAACGGCAAGGTTCTCTCGATCCGTCAGGACGACCTCCGCACCCTGGCGGTCATCTACGACCAGTCACCCTCGGTGCTGACAGAGCAGCTCATCAGCTGGGGCGTGCTCGGCGCGGACGCGCGGCGCGCCGTGCAGACCGACGACAACTGAGACACGCCGACGCGGCGGGGCGGGGCACCGGAGATCCGGTATCCCGCCCCGCCGCGGCGTTTCGGCTGCCGGCCGCGGTACTGCGTCCGCGGGCGGCGGTGCTCAGCGACGCAAGGTCGGCTTGAGCTCCTTCAAGCGGCCGAGCAGGCCGTTGACGAAGGCCGGAGAGTCGTCGGTCGAGAACTCCTTGGCCAGCTGCACGGCCTCGTCGAGGACGACGGCGTCGGGCGTCTCGTCCTGCCAGATCAGCTCGTACGCGCTCAGCCGCAGCAGGTTGCGGTCGACCACCGGCATCCGGTCCAGCGGCCAGCCCACCGTGTAGGTGGACAGCAGCTCGTCGATGCGGACTGCGTTCTCGGCGTAGCCCTCGACCAGCGTCATGGTGTACTCGCTGACCCGGGGCTGGCGGTCGTCGTCCAGCGACAACCTCACCCAGTCGGCGAGGACCTCGTTGACGGGAGCGCCGCGCTGGTCCGCCTCGAAGAGGATCTGGAGCGCGCGCTGGCGTGCCTTGCTGCGTGCGGCCACGGTTAGCTGTTCACCCGGCCGATGTACTCGCCCGAGCGGGTGTCGACCTTGACCTTCTCACCGGTGGTGATGAAGAGCGGCACCGCGATCTCGTAGCCGGTCTCCAGCCGCGCCGGCTTGGTGCCACCGGTCGAGCGGTCGCCCTGCACACCGGGCTCGGTGTACTCGATGACCAGCTCGACGGAGGCCGGCAGCTCGATGAAGAGCGGGCTCTCCTCGTAGATGGCGACGGTGCAGTCCTGGCCCTCGAGGAGGTAGTTGGCGGTCTCGCCGGCCGTCTCCGGCGTGATGGTCAGCTGATCGAAGGTCTCGGTGTCCATGAAGACGAAGTCGGCACCGTCCTTGTAGGAGAACTGCATGCCGCGTCGGTCCACCGTGGCCGTCTCGACCTTGGTCCCGGCGTTGAAGGTCTTGTCGACCACCTTGCCGGAGAGCACGTTCTTGAGCTTGGTGCGGACGAAGGCGCCGCCCTTGCCGGGCTTGACGTGCTGGAACTCGACTACGGACCACAGCTGGCCCCCGTCGAGCTTGAGCACCATGCCGTTCTTGAGGTCGTTCGTTGTGGCCACGGTCGCGGAATCTCCTGAGGCTGCTGCTGGTGACCGGAGGCGCTCCCGCCCGACCCCCGAGCGGAGCTACAGGGCGAGGAGTTCCTTGGTCGTGATGGTGAGTAGCTCGGGTCCGCCGTCCGCCACGGGGCGAACGACGAGCGTGTCGTCAATCCGGACCCCGCCCCGGCCCGGGAGGTGAACCCCGGGTTCGACGGTGACCGGCACACGAACGCCCAGTCTACCCATGGCCGCCGGGGCCAGACGCGGGTCCTCTCCCATTTCGAGCCCTACCCCCTCCCCCGTGAGCGGGCCGAGGGCGTCCCCGTGGCCCGCGACGTCGAGCACGGCACGCGCCGCGCGGTCGACCTCACGGCACTCCGTCCCCGGGGCCAGCGACTCCCGAGCGGCGCGCTGAGCGGCGAAGACGAGCTCGTACAACTCGATCTGCCAGTCGGCCGGGCGGCTGCCGATGACGAAGGTGCGGCCGATCCGGCAGCGGTAGCCCCGGTAGCGGGCGCCCAGCCGGACTGTGAGGAAGTCGCCCTCCTCGACCCGCCGATCGGTCGGACGGTGCCCGGCGGTGCCGGAGTTGGCGCCGGTCGCCACCGAGGTGGGGAACGCGGCACCGTCCGCGCCGTGGTCCACCAGGCGCCGCTCCAGCTCCAGGGCGAGGTGGCGCTCGGTGCGGCCGACGAGGATGGACTCCAGAAGTTCGCCCAGTGCCCGGTCGGTGATCTCCGCGGCGGTGCGCAGCGCGGCGATCTCCGCCTCGTCCTTGACCAGTCGGCGGTGTTCCACCGCCCGCGCGAGGTCACCGAGGGGCAGGCCGCCGCCCGCCGCGCGGACGGCGCGGTACCGCGCCACCGTCAGGTGATGCTCCTCGACGGCGAGCGAGGCGGCCCCGCCGCGGGCCGCGAGGACGGCCGCGGTGGCCGCGGGGTCCGTGTCACCGTCGACGGCGAGCAGCCGCAGGGTGTCGTCCGGTGCCCCGGGCCGGGACGCGCCCCCGCCGCCGACGAGGACGTCCTCACCGCCGGGCGTCAGCAACAGCGCCGCGTGGGCGGGCACCGCACCGACCAGGTAGCGGAGGTTGGCGGGACGGGAGATCAGCAGCGCCGTGCCGTCACCCGGGGAACAGTGGGCGCGCAGTGCCGCGCGCCGTGCCGCGTGTACCTCGGACATGGTCCGAGACTACGCAGCGCACCGGCGGCCGGCCCGTCCGACTGGGCCGGACGTGGCCGAGGTTGCCCCGGGCGGCGGTGTCCCCGCCACAGGGAACCGCTCACCAGTCCAGGGGGGTGGTGAAGCTCCGCGCGACGGCCTCGTCGATCAGCCCGACCGTTGTCTCCACGTCCAGTCGCGAGTTGTCGATGATCGGCAGGCCCGATCCGTACCAGCCCGCCATCCGGCCGTGGATCGCCGCGACCTCCTCGTCGGCGAGGCGCCGGGTGCCGCTGCGTTCGGCGTTCCGGGCGAGGACCACCTCCAGGCCAGGCAGCAGCACGATCGGGATCAGCCCCGGGCCGACGTGCCGCTTCCAGCCACCGAGGCCGATGGCGGGCCGGTCGGGGAAGACCGCGTCGTCCAGGACGCAGGAGATGCCGTTGGCGAGGTAGTTGCGTGCCGCGAAGCCGCAGGTGCGTCTGGCCAGGCGGTACTGGGCCTCGGAGCGCTCGTCCCAGCCGGAGCGGGGGTCGGCGAAGCCGGAGCGGACCCACTCTCGGACGTCGTCCAGGCTGATGTGGGCGGTGGGGACCTGCCGGTGGTCGGCCCAGCGCCGCGCGACCGTGGTCTTCCCCGCGCCGGCGGGCCCGATCAGCAGGACTGCGAGCGCCGCCCTCGCGGGGTCCGCGGGGGCGGCGGGAGGCTGCTGGGGCGCCGGGGTGGGCGGCGGGAGCCGGAACTCGCCGGTGACGCCGGCCTCCGGGGGCGCCGGCGGTGGGACGGGGACCCCCGCGGGGTGAGTCATGCGCTGCCGCTCCGTCGTCGTCGAGGCGGGGCCGCGCCCCGCGCTGCGGGGGCCACGGTGCCACACCGCGGCCCGCTGGGCCATGTCGCGGTGCTGAGCGTACCGCCCTCCCGCCGGCAGGAGGGCGGTAGGCGGTCAGCCCCCGGTGACGGCCGGGTCGGCCGCCAGCGCGCGCAGCCCCAGCAGGTAGGAGGTGGTGCCGAAACCGGCGATGGTGCCGGTGGCGACGGCCGAGACCACGGAGAGGTGGCGGAACGACTCCCGGGCGTGGGGGTTGCTCAGGTGGATCTCGATCAGGGGCGCGGTGCGCTGGGCCGCCGCGTCCCGCAGCGCGTAGGAGTAGTGGGTGAAGGCGGCCGGATTGAGCAGCACCGGGAGGCGCCCGTCGGCCGCCTCGTGCAGCCAGCGGACGAGTTCGGCCTCGTCGTCGGTCTGCCGTACCTCGACCTCCAGACCGAGCTCCCGCCCGGCGGCCAGGCAGAGTTCGGTGAGGCGGCCGTGGTCGGCGGAGCCGTAGACGTCCGGTTCGCGGGAGCCGAGCCGGCCGAGGTTCGGTCCGTTGAGGACGAGGACGCGGGTCACGCGGCGATCTCCGCGTGGGCGGCGAGCAGCATCGCCGGGTCCGGCCCCTCCAGGACCGCCGGGCGCGCCAGGCCGTCCAGGACGATGAAGCGCAGCAGGTCGCCGCGGGCCTTCTTGTCCACCTTCATGGTCTCCAGCAGTCGGGGCCACTGGTCGCCACGGTAGGTGACGGGCAGTCCGACGGAGGTGAGGACGGCTCGGTGCCGGTCGGCGGTGGCGTCGTCCAACTTCCCGGCGATACGGCCGAGTTCGGCGGCGAAGACCATTCCGACGGAGACCGCGGCACCGTGGCGCCACTCGTAGCGCTCGTTCTTCTCGATCGCGTGGGCGAGAGTGTGGCCGTAGTTGAGGATCTCGCGGCGCCCGGCCTCGCGGAGGTCCCCGGAGACGACCTCGGCCTTGACCCGGATGGAGCGTTCCACCAGCTCGGCGGTGACGGGACCGTCCGCGCGACGGGCCGCCTCGGGGTCCCGCTCGACGATGTCGAGGATGACGGGGTCGGCGATGAACCCGGCCTTGATGATCTCGGCGAGCCCGGAGACGTAGTCGTGCACCGGCAGGCTCGCGAGGGCCGCGAGGTCGCAGAGCACCCCGGCGGGCGGGTGGAAGGAGCCGACGAGGTTCTTCCCCTCGGCGGTGTTGATGCCGGTCTTGCCGCCCACGGCGGCGTCCACCATGCCGAGGACGGTGGTGGGCACGGCCACCCAGTGGACCCCGCGGAGCCAGGTCGCCGCCACGAACCCGGCGAGGTCGGTGGTGGCGCCGCCGCCGACGCCGACGATCACGTCGGTGCGGGTGAACCCGCTCTGGCCGAGGGCCTTCCAGCAGTACGCGGCGACCTCGGCGGTCTTGGCCTCCTCGGCGTTGGGCACCTGTACCGCGATGGCCTCGTACCCCTGGTCCGCGAGGTCCTGCCGCAGCACGTCGCCGGTCTCGGCGAGGGCCTCCGGGTGGATCACGGCCACCCGGCGCGCGTCCCCGACCAGCGATGGCAGCTGGTCCAGCAGCCGGTGGCCGACCAGTACGTCGTAGGGGGCCGCGCCGGCCTCGCCCGCGACGGTGATGCGGGTGGGTGCGGTGTCGTCGGTCATGCCTGGGTCAGCTCCAATGCGGTGAGGACGGCCCGGGTGACCTCCTCGGGGGTCCGCCCCTCGGTCGCCACGACGGTGCGGGCGACACCGGTGTACAGGGGGCGGCGGGTCTCCATCATGGTGCGCCACTGCTTGCGCGGGTTGACCGCGAGCAGCGGGCGCGGGGCGTCCAGGCCGACGCGGTGCACGGCGTCGGCGAGCGCCACGTCGAGGAAGACGACGGGGAGGCCCGCGAGCAGCTCGCGGGTGGCCGGCCGCAGCACGGCCCCGCCCCCGAGGGCGAGCACCCCGCGGTGGGTGGCGACGGCGGCGGCGACCGCCTCTGCCTCCAGGTCGCGGAAGTGGTCCTCACCGTCGGTGAGGAAGATCTCGGAGACCTCCTTGCCGGTGGCCGCCTCGATGTCGGCGTCGGTGTCGCGCAGGACGACGCCCAGCAGCTCGGCGAGGAGGCCGCCGACGGTGGTCTTGCCCGCTCCGGGCGGACCGACCAGGACGACCAGCGGGTGTTCGGTGCTCACCTGACCCCCAGTCCGTCGAGGTAGCCGCGGACGTTGCGTCGGGTCTCGGCGACGTTGTCGCCGCCGAACTTCTCGGCCACGGCGTCGGCGAGGACGAGCGCGACCATGGCCTCGGCGACGATGCCGGCCGCGGGCACGGCACAGACGTCGGAGCGCTGGTGGTGGGCGCGGGCCACCTCGCCGGTGGCGACGTCGACGGTGGCGAGGGCGCGCGGCACGGTCGCGATGGGCTTCATCGCGGCGCGCACCCGCAGCACCTCGCCGGTGCTCAGGCCGCCCTCGGTGCCACCGGACCGGCCGGAGGCACGACGGATGCCGAGGTCGCGACTGCCGTCGGCGCCGGGCTCCGCGCCGGGGGTGGTGGCGAGGATCTCGTCGTGCGCCTGCGACCCGGGGACCCGGGCGAGGTCGAAGCCGTCGCCGACCTCGACACCCTTGATGGCCTGGATGCCCATGAGCGCGCCGGCGAGCCGGGCGTCGAGCCGCCGGTCCCAGTGGACGTGGGAGCCGAGGCCCACGGGAACGCCGTGCGCCACGACCTCGACCACGCCGCCGAGGGTGTCGCCGTCGCGGTGGGCCTGGTCGATCTCCGCCACCATGGCGGCGGACGCGTCCTCGTCCAGGCAGCGCACCGGGTCGGCATCCAACCGCTCGACGTCGCCCGGGAGGGGGAGGGTGCCGTAGGGGGCACGGGCGGCGCCGAGTTCGACGACGTGGGAGACGACCTCGACCCCGGCGGTCTCCCGCAGGTAGGAGCGGGCGACCGCCCCGAGCGCGACCCGCGCGGCGGTCTCCCGCGCGGAGGCCCGCTCCAGGATCGGCCGTGCCTCGTCGAACCCGTACTTCTGCATGCCTGCGAGGTCGGCGTGGCCCGGGCGGGGGCGCGTCAGCGGCGCGTTGCGGGCGAGGGCTGCGAGCTCCTCCGGGTCGACGGGGTCGGCCGCCATGACCTTCTCCCACTTGGGCCACTCGGTGTTGCCGATCATGACGGCGACCGGGGAGCCGAGGGTGAGGCCGTGGCGGACGCCGCCGAGGAAGGTGACCTCGTCGCGCTCGAACTTCATGCGGGCGCCGCGGCCGTACCCCAGTCGGCGCCGGGCGAGATGGTCGGCGACCGCCTCGGTGTCCACCGGCACCCCGGCCGGCAGCCCTTCGATGGTCGCCACCAGCGCGGGGCCGTGCGACTCCCCCGCCGTCAGCCAGCGCAGCCTGCTCAACGGACCCTCCACCTCATGTCGATCACGCTTCGTGCCCGGCCATCCTCGCACGCGGCGCGACCGCGCCCGCGCGGCCGTCCATGGTGCGGGACGAGCCGTCGGGCCGGTTCAGCCCCGGCGCCCGGCCAGCGCGCTCTCGCCTGCGGCGCGCATCGCGGCGAGCGGCGCCGGGGCGCGACCGGTCATGAGTTCGACCTGGAGCACGGCCTGGTGGAGCAGCAGGTCGAGCCCGCCGACGACCGTGCCGCCACGCGCGGACCAGGCGGCGGCCAGTTCGGTGGGCCACGGCTCGTAGAGCACGTCGAAGAGGGTTCCGGGCCGTTCGGGGGCGGCGGCGGCAAGGGCGTCGGTGGCCCCGACCGGGGTCGTGGCGATCACCAGGGGCGCGTCGAGCGCCTCCGCGGCGCTCTCCCAGGGGGCGGTCCGCACCGCGACTCCGAGCCGCTCGCCCCACTCGCCCATCTCTCGGGCCCGCTCCGGGCCGCGGACGTATGCGGTGACCTCGCCGTCGCAGACGTGGGCGAGTGCCGCGAGCGCGGAGGAGGCGGTGGCACCGGCGCCGAGCACCGCGGCGCGCTCCACCCGGGTGACGCCCCGTTCGGCCAGCGCGGCGACCATGCCGGGGATGTCGGTGTTGTCGCCGGTACGGGCGCCGTCGGCGGCGCAGAGCACCGTGTTGACGGCGCCGACCGAGGCGGCGGCCGGGGTGAGGCCGTCCAGCAGGGGGATCACCGCCCGCTTGAGCGGCATGGTCAGGCTCAGCCCTGCCCACTCCTCGCCCAACTCCGCGAGGAAGGCGGGCAGGGCGGCCTCGTCCACCTCGTACCGGTCGTAGCGCCAGGCGGTGAGGCCGAGTGCCGCGTAAGCGGCGCGGTGCAGGTCGGGCGAGAGGGAGTGGGCGATGGGCGAGCCGAGGACGGCGGCACGGCGGCCGTCAGCCGGTGCCCTCGGCGCCGCGCCGTCGGTTGTACTCCTCGCGGAGCTCATTGTGGTCCTCGTGGTTGCGGGTGAACTCGGTGGTGACGTCGTCGAGGGTGATGAAGTACATCCACCCCTCGTCGGTCGGGTTGAGCGCGGCCTCCACCGCCTCCGCCCCGGGGTTGCCGATCGCTCCGGGCGGCAGTCCCTTGTGGACGTAGGTGTTGTACGGGTCCTTCTCGTTGAGGATCTCGTTCTCGGTGATGAACGCCTCGCTCTGACCCCGGAGGTAGTTGAAGCTGGAGTCGAACTGCAGCAGCCCGTTGGTCTCGGTGTTGTCGGGCTTGAGGCGGTTGTAGATGACCTCGGCCATCGCGGTGAAGTCGTCGGTGGTCTTGCCCTCGGCCTGCACGAGACTGGCGACGTTGATGATGTCGAGGGCGGAGTCGAGGCCGAGCCCGGAGGCCGCGTCGGAGAGCCCCATCTCCTCGTAGGTCGCGGTGGCGCGGTCGACCATCGTCTGGAGGAGTTCCTGGGGCTCCGTCTCGGGACCGATGTCGTACCGGGCCGGCCAGAGGAAGCCCTCCAGCGGTTCCTTGACGTCGTCGTTGTCCGGGACGGCCCAGTCGGGGAGTTCGACCACACCCGAGGCGGCGACATCCGCCGTGGTCCCCTCCTCCAGCTCCAGCTTGGCGTCTATCGTCTCGTAGACGGCCGGCGACCGGGTGCCCTCGGGGATGATCAGGGTGTTGAGGGTGGCGGGGTCGGTCATGACCTCGACGGCGGACTGCGCCGACATCTCCTCCCGCAGCGCGTAGTAACCGGGCTGGATGTTGGCGCCCTCCGCAGCCCGGGTGAAGGCACCGACGCTCGCCACGACGCCCTCGTCGCGGAGCTTCACGCCGATCGCGGTGAGCGTGTCGCCGTCATCGACGGAGACGAACACCTCCCCCGTGCCCTCACCGGCGAAGTCCGGCGGCGGGCCGAATCGGGAGTCGTAGAACTGCTTGCCGAAGTACCCGGCGACACCGACCGTCCCCAGCAGCATCACGGCCACCCCGAGGCAGGCGACGCCGCCGCGGCGCTTGGCGGGCTTCTCCCCGCGCCGACCGCGGCCGTCCTTCTCCGCGGCCTCGGTGCCCTCGTCCCAGTCGCCGTCCTCGCGGGTGAAGAAGTCGTTCTCCCCCTGGTCCGGTCCGGGGTCCCAGCCCGTGTCGGGGTCCGGTCCCGGGCCGTCGCCGGCGCCCTCGTCCCGGTCGGGGCGGGCGCGCCCGGCGGGCGGGGCGTGGGCGTTGCCCGCCGGGGCCGCGCCGGAGTGCGGGTCGCCGTAGCCGTCGTCGTAGCCCTGGCCTTGGCCCTGGCCCTGCTGGTGGTCGGCACCGTGGCCCTGCGGGTGGCCCGGGGCTCCCTGGCCCTGCCCCTGGTGGGGCTGCCCGCCGTAACCGGGCGGGGGCGGGCCCTGGCCGTAGCCGGGCCCGGCGCCCCGGTCGCCACCGTGGCCGTAGCCCTGGTTGCCGTAGTGCTGGTCGGCGGTGCCGGGGTCGTACCCCTGGCCGCCCTGGCCCTGGTAGGCGTCGTAGCCGTGGTCCCGGCCCTGGCCGTAGCCCTGGTCACCGTAGTACCGGCCCGCGCCGGTGTCGTACCCCTGCCCGCCGTCGTAGCCGTACCCCTGACCGGCGCCGTAGCCCTGGCCGCCCTGGCCGCCCTGTTCCCAGCCGCCCTGGTGCGGGTGGCCCTGGCTCTGCGGATGCTGCTGCGCCTGGGGGGCTGCGCCGTACGGGTCGGAGGCACCGCCGTCCGGGTACCCGTGACCGGGGTATCCACCCTGCTCCTGCGGGTAGCCGTCCCAGGAGCCGTCACCGGACCGTCCCCAACCCTGCTCTCCGTAGAGCGGGTCGTTCGGGTCCCACGGTTCCGGGCCGGAGCCCCGGCGGTAGTCAGTCATCGATCCCCTCGCGACGCCGGTGCGGTCCGTCCGGGCCTGCCGGACGTTCGAACATCTCCGCGGGCCGTCCGCGATGTTCGATTGACTGCCATCTCGCGCGGCACGTTACCGCACCGCGATCAACCGCCCATCTCGACGCACTGCCCCGGTGGACGCCCCGAAGAGCGCTCCGTCTCCAGCGCACTCTGCAGGATCACCACCGCCGCGGCCTGGTCGATACGGGATCGGCCCTTGCGGGAGGAGACTCCGGAGGCACGCATCGACTGCGCCGCCGTGACGGTACTCATACGCTCGTCCACCAGCCGGACGGGCACGGGTGTGACCAGTTTCGCCAACTCCCCGGCGAAATCACGCACCTTGGTGGCCGCGGGCCCTTCCTGGCCGCTCAGGGACCGCGGCAGACCGACGACGACCTCCAGTGGCTCGTACTCGGCCACGATCGCGCTGAGGCGCCGCAGGGCGCCCGCACGGTCCCTTCCGGGAACGGTCTCCACGGGGGTCGCCAGCAGGCCGTCGGGGTCGCTGCTGGCCACGCCGATACGGGCGTCACCCACGTCCACCGCGAGTCGCCGTCCGCGGCGCATCACCGGCCCTCCCCGGCCTCGGTGGCGCACCACAGGGAGGCGGGGGTACGACGGCGCACTCTCACCGCTCCCGTCGCCCCGGCTCGATCCCGGGCCGCTCCACCCATTCGGGAAGGACCTGCCCGGGGAGGACGCCCGGCTCGTCCGGTCCGTGGTTGAGGCCGAGGGCGTCGTGCAGCTCGTCCTCACGACGCGTCATCCCGGTGCGCACGTCGAGTGCGAACTCGCGCATCCGGTGGCCGGTGTCGACCGCCCGGTCGGCGGCGCGCTGCGCCAGCGACTCGGGGGTCAGCGACCGGAGCTTGCGGTGGACCTTGGTGGTGGCCCAGGCGCCGGCGGCGGCGCCTGCTCCGAACCAGAAGGCACGGCGGAACATGGAAGCGGGTCAGCTCCTCCCGCGCCGGGGGCGGCGCGCACCGGGAACGGTGCGACCGCGCTCCGTGCGCGACGTGTCGGGGGTGCGGTTGCCGCGGCGGCCGAGCGCCTGCCGGACGCCGTAGCCGAAGGCGGCGACCTTGACGAGCGGGCCGCCGAAGGTGGTGGAGACCGTCGAGGACAGCGCGGAGGCGTTGGCGGTGACCTCCTGGACGTCGGAGGCGATGGCGTCGACGCGGGCCAGTTGGTTCTGGGCCGTGCGTACCGTCACCGAGGCCTCCCCGAGGAGGGGCACCGCCTGCTCGGTGACGCTCGTCACCAACCGGGTGGCGGCCCGGAGTGTCTGGGCCAGCCGGTAGAGGGCGACGGCCAGGAACGACACGAGGATCGCCCAGAACACCGCCACCAGAATGCCGGCCACTTCTCCACCGGACACACCGCACCACTTTCCTCGGTCGTCGTTGTCTCGACTCCCCCGTCGCCCACCCGCCTTCGGGCGGGGGACGAGTCCGGAGCCTACCGCGCGGGGCGGTCGGTGGAGTCGCACGCCGCTCCGCGGTGCGCGGGTGGCACGGGGCGGCCCGCACCGCGGACCGGGTCCGGGTACACCACTGCCGCCCCGCTTCACGCGGGACGGCAGTGGGGATGCCTCGCTCACCGCCGGCCGGGAGCCGGCGGCGCGGGCGTCAGCGGGCGTAGTACTCGACGACCAGCTGCTCGTCGCAGATCACGGGGATCTCGCGGCGGTTGGGGTCGCGGTCCAGGCGGAAGCCCAGCGCCGGGAGGTTGATCTCCAGGTAGCGCGGGGACTCGCCCTCACCGGCGTAGCCACCCTCGCGGGCGACCTGGAAGGGGTGCTTCTCGCGGCTGCGCTCGCGGACCTGCACGACGTCGCCCGGGCGGACGCGGAAGGAAGGCTTGTCGACCTTCTTGCCGTTCACCTGGATGTGGCCGTGGACGACCATCTGACGGGCCTGGTAGATGGTTCGGGCCAGGCCCGAACGCAGCACCAGGGCGTCGAGGCGACGCTCGAGCTCGATGAGCAGGGCCTCACCGGTCTTGGCGTCGACCTTGCGCGCGCGGTCGTAGGCGCGGACCAGCTGACGCTCGCTGACGTCGTACTGGGCACGCAGCCGCTGCTTCTCCAGCAGACGGACCTTGTAGTCACTGTTCTGCTTGCGGCCCCGGCCGTGCTCCCCGGGCGGGTAAGGGCGCTTCTCGAAGTACTTGACGGCCTTCGGGGTCAGCGCGATGCCGAGAGCACGCGACTTCTTGACCTTGGGACGCGACTGGTTCACGTGGAACGAACCTCCGCAATAAGTTAGGTTAGGCTTACCTTAGTCGGACAGCGCATTACTTCGCCCAGGGAGCCCCATGACGGGTCAGCCGCGTCCCGCAGACGATGTTCGGCAGCCTCATGCCGCCGAGCGCCTGCGCACTCTAGCCGAATCGGATGCCTCTGCGGTAATCAGCATCCCAGGTCCCAGGGCCGGAGGACAAACCGGCCCCCTCGGGATCACCCACGCCGAGACCCGCGCGGTCGACACGGACGGCACCGTGGTGATGCTGGTCAGCGCCACGGCACCCGCCGCACGGGCCGTCGCCGCCGCCGAACTCACCGCCGTCCACGACGTCGGCGCAGTGCTGGAGATCACGGACGTCGCGCCGGTGGCCGTCCCGCACCGCATCCGGGGCCGTGGCTGGATCAGCGGGCGGCTCGACGCGGTCCCCCGCACCCGCCACGCCGACACCGCCAGGCTCTTCGGGGGCAGGGTGCCGCTGCGGGACGAGGGTGAGACCTTCCTCCGGCTGGAGCCGGACGACGCCTGGACCGACGACCTGTGGGGCGCCTCGTCCGTCAGCGCGGAGGACTTCATCGGCTCCCGGCCGGACCCGCTGGCCCGGCACGAGGCCGAACTGCTCCAGCACCTCGCCGGCGCACACCAGGACCAGTTGGAGGCGCTGTGCGCCTTCGTCGGGGAGCAGGACGCGGCGAGCCGCCCGGCGGTCGAGCCGTGGCAGCACGTCGCCCCCGTGGCGCTGGACCGCTTCGGTATCCGTCTGCGGTTCTGGCGCCCAGGCGGCCGGGGCTTCGACGCCCGCTTCGACTTCCACACGCCGGTGGACGACATCGTCGGGCTGCGGCACGCCATGCACCACCTCTTCGCCTCGGTGGCCCGCTGAGGCGCGGCGAACGCTCCGCCCCTCCCGGCGACGACGGGGAGGGGCAAGAGGCCCGACGGCGAAGCGGCGACCCCGGAGCGCGGGGGGCACCGCGCCGGGATCGGCTCGCGGAGTCGGGCACGGGCGGCCGTGGGGCGCGGGCGCCCGCCTGCCCGGCCGTCCTCGGATGCTCCCGGCAACCGGGGCGGACGGACGCTCCCGGCGCCACCCGCCCGGGCGTGCGGTCGTGAGGACGCTCTCAGCTCAGTCCTCGTCCGCTCCCGCCTCGACCTGCCGCGGCCCGCTCCCGGCGCCCTCGGCGGCGGTGTCCGGCGCGGCCGTCTCCCCCTCGCCGCGCCCCGTCCGCTCGGGGCGGGGCCGCCGGCCCGACAGGCGCTCGCGCACCCGCTCGGCGACCTCCGCGTACCGCGCCTCCGCTCCGTACCGGGTGGGCCGGTAGTACCGCTTGCCGTGGACGGCGTCGGGCGCGTACTGCTGGGCGGCGATACCGCCGGGCAGGTCGTGGGGGTACTGGTAGGTGCTGCCGTGCCCCAGCTTCGCCGCACCCTTGTAGTGCGCGTCCCGCAGGTGCGGCGGCACCGGACCCGCCGCGCCGGCCCGCACGTCGGCCAGTGCCGCGTCGATCGCCAGGTAGGCGGCGTTCGACTTCGGTGCCAGCGCCAGCGCCACCACCGCCTGTCCGAGGATGATGCGCGCCTCCGGGTACCCGATGAGCGCCACCGCCTGCGCGGCGGCCACCGCGGTCGACAGGGCGGTCGGCTCGGCCATGCCGATGTCCTCCGAGGCGGAGATCATCAGCCGGCGCGCGATGAACCGGGGGTCCTCCCCCGCCTCGATCATGCGGGCCAGGTAGTGCAGGGCGGCGTCCACGTCCGAACCCCGGATCGACTTGATCAGGGCGCTGGCCACGTCATAGTGCTGGTCGCCGTCGCGGTCGTAGCGCACCGCGGCGCGGTCCACCGCCTGCTCCAGTCGTTCCAGAGTCACCGAGGACTCCCCCGCGTCCAGCGCGGCGCCCGCTCCCGCCTCCAGCGCGGTGAGCGCCCGCCGGGCGTCCCCGCCGGCGATGCGCAGCAGGTGTTCCTCCGCGTCATCGGGGAGCGTCACCAGCCCGCCCAGCCCCCGCTCGTCGCCGACGGCCCGCCGCAGCAGGCCGCGGAGGTCGTCCTCCGTGAGCGGTTCGAGGGTGAGCAGCAGGGAGCGGGAGAGCAGCGGTGAGATCACGGAGAAGTAGGGGTTCTCCGTCGTCGCGGCGATCAGGGTCACCCAGCGGTTCTCCACCGCCGGGAGCAGCGAGTCCTGCTGCGCCTTGGAGAAGCGGTGGATCTCGTCGAGGAAGAGGACGGTGTCCTTGCCGTAGGCGCCGGCGGAGCGGCGGGCGCCGTCGATGACGGCACGGACCTCCTTGACGCCGGCGGTGATGGCCGAGAGCTCGACGAAGCGGCGGTCCGTGGCCCGACTGACGACGTGCGCCAGCGTGGTCTTTCCCGTGCCGGGCGGTCCCCACAGGATGACGGAGGCCGGTCCGGCGGGTCCGCCGCCGCCCTCTCCCACGAGCCGCCGCAGGGGCGAGCCGGGGCCGAGGAGGTGGCGCTGGCCCAGCACCTCGTCCAGCGAGCGCGGACGCATCCGCACCGCCAGCGGGCGTCCCGCCGGCTCTCGCTCCTGGCGTTCCTCTGCGGCTGCGGTGAACAGATCGGGCTCCACGGCGGCAACCCTACTCGCGGACGCCGACGGCCCGCCCGCCGAGGGCGGGTGGGCCGTGGGGGCCGCGCGCGTGGGCGCGGCGAGGAGCCGGGCGGCTCACGCCCAGAGGGCGCTGCCCCAGTTGGTGAAGACGAGCATCAGCACGATGCCGACGTGCAGCGCAGGCAGCAGCCAGTGGAACTCCAGGACGGTGCGGCGCAGCCCCTCGGGGGCCGGGAGCACGCGGTGGCGGAGGTTGTGGACCGTGGTGTACCAGAACATGACGATGGTGGCGAGCCAGGCGAGGCAGCACCAGAGGCAGAGCGCCGAGATCACGTAGAGGGACTGGTACATCAGCCAGGTGCAGAAGACCACGCCGAAGAGGGTGCCGCCCTGGAGGCCCAGCCAGAACCAGCGGTGGTAGCGGGCGCCCGCCACCAGGCCCATGCCGATCGCGATGACGGCGCCGTAGGTGACGAGGCCGAGCATCGGGTTGGGGAACCCGAAGACCGACGCCTGGTCGCTCTGCATGATCGAACCGCAGGAGACGACGGCGTTGATGCTGCACGCCGGGTCGTACTCGCTGTCCTCCAGCAGATTGAACTTGTCGATCGTGATGACCCACCCGGCCAGGAGGCCGAGGAAGCCGGTCACCACCAGCAGCCAGGCGAAGGGCCGTCCGGCCCCGATCGGCGCACCGGGCGACGGGTCGGCGGTGTCCGCGTCGGAATCCTGGTGCGCTGCGGTCGTTGTCATGTGGTGGGCGTCCCGTCATCGGCTCGCGGTGGGGGCCGGGACCCGCGAGCGGGACCTGGCGACAGCCCATTGTGCACGAGCGGTGTCGGTTCGGGATAAGGCCGGAAGGACCGGTTCTCAGGACCGGCCGAGCCTCCTGGTCAACTCCTCGACGGCACCGTCGAGCGCCACCGCGGTCTGCTCACCACTGGCGAGGTCCTTCAGCTGGACCCGCCCGTCCGCCAGGTCGCGGTCGCCGGCGACCACGGCGAACCGTGCGCCGGACCGGTCCGCGGACTTCATGGCGTTCTTCATGCCCTTGCCGCCGAAGGCGAAGTCGGCGGCGATCCCCGCCCGGCGCACCTCGGTGACCAGCGCGAACAGCGCGCTGCGGGCCTCCTCGCCGATCGGCACCGCGTAGACCTCGGTCGTGGGCGGGAGCTCCGGCCCGACGCCCTCCGCGTCGAGCGCGAGGACGGTGCGGTCCACCCCCAGCGCCCAGCCGACCGACGGAAGGGGCGGGCCACCGATCATCTCCGAGAGGCCGTCGTACCGGCCGCCGCCGCCGATCGCGGACTGCGCGCCGAGCCCGTCGTGTACGAATTCGAACGTAGTACGGGTGTAGTAGTCGAGACCGCGCACGAGACGGGGGTCGTCCTCGAAGGTGACACCGGCGGCGGTCAGCAGCGCGCGGACCCGCCGGTGGTACTCGGCGCAGTCGGCGCAGAGGTGCTCGCTCATCAGCGGGGCGCCGACGAGTTGCTCGCGGACCGCGGGCCGCTTGTCGTCCAGGACGCGCAGCGGGTTGATCTCCGCGCGTGCCCGGGTGTCGTCGTCCAGGTCCAGTCCGCGCAGGAACTCCTGGAGGGCCTCGCGGTAGACCGGCCGGCAGACGCGGTCGCCCAGCGAGTTGAGCAGCAGCCGCACCTCCCGCAGTCCGAGCGACCGGTGCGCCTCCACCGCCAGGATGATCAGCTCCGCGTCGAGAGCCGGGTCCTCTGCTCCCACCGCTTCGGCGCCGACCTGGGAGAAGTGCCGGTAACGGCCCTTCTGGGGACGCTCGTAGCGGTAGTAGGAGCCCGAGTACCAGAGCTTCACCGGCAGGTTGCCGGACTTGTGGAGGTTGGCCTCCAGGGCGGCGCGCAGCACCGAGGCCGTGCCCTCCGGCCGCAGGGCGAGCTCGTCGCCGCCGCGGGTGGTGAGGGTGTACATCTCCTTGGTGACGATGTCGGTGGACTCACCGACGCCGCGTGCGAACAGGCCCACGTGCTCGAAGCCGGGGGTCTCCGCGTAGCCGTAGCCCGCCCGGCGCAGCGGCGCGGACATCGCCTCGCGGACCGCGAGGAACCGCGCGGAGTCGGGCGGGAGCAGGTCGTAGGTGCCCTTGGGGGCACGGAAAGTATTCACGGGGTGTGGTCGTCACATTCCTCGACGGGGGGCGGCCGGCGGTGTCGCGCCGTCCGCCCCGGGGCCGGCTGCCGTCTCCCGCAGGAAGGGGTTGGTGGCGCGCTCGTGGCCGATGGTGGTCTGGGGGCCGTGCCCGGCGAGGACGACCGTGGTGTCGTCCTGGGCGAGGCAGACGCGTTCCAGGGACCGGAGGATCTCCGGATGGTCGCCGCCGGGCAGGTCGGTCCGGCCGATGGAGCCGGCGAAGAGCAGGTCGCCGGTGAAGAGGACCGGGGGCACGTCGGACTGTTCGGGGAGACCGAAGGTGACCGAGCCGCGGGTGTGGCCGGGGGCGTGCGAGACGACGAGCTCCAGCCCGGCGAGGCGGAGGGTGGTGCCGTCGACGAGTTCCCGCAGGTCGTCGGGTTCGCCCAGCGTCAGGTCGCCCATCAGCCTCTCGCCGAGGCGGCGGCCGAGCGCCTTCTCCGGGTCGCCCAGCATGTAGCGGTCCTCGGGATGGATCCAAGCGGGGATGGACCGCGCGCCGCAGAGCGGTGTCACCGAGGCGACGTGGTCGATGTGGCCGTGGGTCGCGAGGGCGGCCACCGGCTTGAGGCCGTGCTTCTCGACCGTCTGCGCGACGGCGTCGGCGGCCTGGTGGCCGGGGTCGATGATCACGCACTCCTCACCGGCGGCGGGGGCGACCAGATAGCAGTTGGTGCCCCACGCTCCTGCGGGGAAGCCGGCGATCAGCATGTCGGTCCCAACTCTCCTCGCGGCTCCGGCTGCGGCGACGTCCGCCGGGCCGGGTGGTGTCCCGGCCGGGCCGGTCGCCGTGCGTCACCGCACCCTACCGGCGGCGGGGAGCGCGGCGCCAACCGGTTCGCCGGTGACCGGGAGGTCACGGGCGCCCAGTGGCCCGGCCGTGCGGACCTGCCGGAAGTTGGGCCCCTGGAGGTGCGGACAGCCGGCCCGCCCGTCGCCTATGTTGGGGCGTGGGGCGGGGCACTGTGTGGTGCGGGCCGCCACCGGACGACCCGGCCGACGCGCACGGGCCGTCCGGGCTGGGAACTGTGGACGATGCCACCCGGGCGACGACCGGGCGGGCGTCAAATGGAGGAGGCGCTGTGAGCAGCGATCCGTGGGGTCGAGTCGACGAGACCGGCACCGTGTACGTGCGGACTGCCGACGGGGAGAAGGTCGCCGGCTCCTGGCAGGCGGGCTCGCCGGAGGAGGCCCTCGCTTACTTCGAGCGGAAGTACGAGGGCCTGGTGGTCGAGATCGGGCTGCTGGAGCGCCGGGTGCGGACCACCGACCTGTCGGCGAAGGACGCCACCGCCGCCGTGGACCACCTGCGCGAGCAGGTGGACGCGGGCGCGGCAGTGGGCGACCTGGACGCGCTCTCCCGGCGGCTCGACACATTGGTGACGACCGTCGGCGAGCGCCGGGAGCAGCGCAAGGCCGACAAGGCGAAGCAGAGCGAGGAGTCCCGCAAGGCCAAGGAGGCACTGGTCGCCGAGGCCGAGGAGCTGGCCGCCAGCGAGCAGTGGCGCTCCGCGGGCGAGCGGCTGCGGGCACTGGTCGACACCTGGAAGGGCCTGCCGCGGCTGGACCGCAGGACCGACGACGAGCTGTGGCACCGGTTCTCCCAGGCGCGGTCGGCGTTCTCCAAGCGCCGCAAGGCCCACTTCGCCTCGCTGGACGCGCAGCGCGAGGAGACCAGGCGCCGCAAGGAGAAGCTGATCGCCGAGGCCGAGAAGCTCTCCACCTCGACCGACTGGGCTCCCACCGCTGCCCGGTACCGCGACCTCATGCGGGACTGGAAGGCGGCCGGGCGGGCGCAGCGGGACGCCGAGGAGGACCTGTGGGCGCGCTTCCGGGCGGCGCAGGACGTCTTCTTCCAGGCGCGGGGCACGGTCTTCGACGAGCGGGACGCCGAGCAGCGCGAGAACCTGACCCGCAAGGAGGAGTTGGTCACAGAGGCGCAGAAGCTGCTGCCGATCACCGACGTGAAGGTGGCCCGCGCCGCTCTCCGTTCCATCGGCGAGCGCTGGGAGGCCATCGGTCACGTGCCGCGGGACGCCCGTGCCTCGGTGGAGGGCGGCATCCAGGCGGTGGAGCGTGCCGTCGCGGAGGCCGAGGAGGGCGAGTGGCGCCGGACCAACCCGGAGGCGCGCGCCCGGGCCGCGGGGCTGACCGGCCAGCTCCAGGACGCGGTCGACAAGCTGCGGCGCCAGGCCGACCAGGCGCGTGCCGCCGGGAACACGGCGAAGGCGGAGAAGCTGGAGCGTGAGCTGGCGGGCCGTCAGGAGCTGCTGGACCAGGCGGTGAAGGGGCTGCGCGAGTTCGGCGGCTGAGACCACCGACCGGCCCGTCGTCGTGAGAGCCGCCGCTCCCGTCAGCCGCCTCGGCGGGCGGAGGTGACGCGGTAGACGTCGTAGACGCCCTCGACGCCGCGCACCGCGCGCAGCACGTGCCCCAGGTGCTTGGGGTCGCCCATCTCGAAGGTGAAGCGGGAGATGGCCACCCGGTCGCGCGAGGTCTGCACCGCGGCCGAGAGGATGTTGACATGCTGGTCGGAGAGGATTCGGGTGACGTCGGACAGCAGGCGGGAGCGGTCCAACGCCTCCACCTGGATGGCGACCAGGAAGACCGAGGACTGGGTGGGTGCCCACTCGACCTCCAGCATCCGCTCGGGCTCACGGGAGAGCGCGTCGACGTTGACGCAGTCCGCCCGGTGGACCGAGACGCCGCTGCCGCGGGTCACAAAGCCGATGATCGGGTCGCCCGGCACGGGTGTGCAGCAGCGGGCGAGCTTGACCCAGACGTCGTCGGTGCCCTTGACGACGACGCCGGGGTCGCCGCTGCTGCGGCGCCGGCCGAGGGAGGCGGGCACCGGCGGGGCGGTCTCGGCCACGTCCTCGTTGGCGGCCTCCTCGCCGCCGACGGCCTGCACGAGCTTCTGCACGACGCTCTGCGCCGAGACGTGGTTCTCCCCGATCGCCGCGTAGAGCGAGGAGATGTCGGGGTAGCGCATCTCGTGGGCGAGGGTGACCAGTGAGTCGCCGGTCAGTATGTGCTGGATCGGCAGGTTCTGTTTGCGCATCGCGCGGACGATGGCGTCCTTGCCCTGCTCGATCGCCTCGTCCCGCCGCTCGCGCGAGAACCAGCCGCGGATCTTGTTGCGGGCCCGGGGCGACTTGACGAAGCCCAGCCAGTCCCGGGAGGGGCCGGCACCCGACGCCTTGGAAGTGAAGACCTCCACGGTGTCCCCGTTGTCCAGGGTCGACTCCAGCGGCACGAGCCTGCCGTTGACCTTCGCCCCTATCGTGCGGTGACCGACCTCGGTGTGGACGGCGTAGGCGAAGTCCACCGGGGTCGCCCCGGTCGGCAGGGCGATGACGTCGCCCTTGGGGGTGAAGACGAAGACCTCGTTGCGGGAGAGGTCGAAGCGGAGCGACTCCAGGAACTCGCCCGGGTCCTCCGTCTCCTTCTGCCAGTCCAGCAGCTGCCGCAACCAGGCCATGTCGTTGACCGCCTCGCCCGCCTTCTCCCCCTTGCGGGCGGGGGCGTCGCTGCGGACCTTGGAGGCACCGGCGACGGCCTGCTGCTTGTACTTCCAGTGCGCCGCGATGCCGTACTCGGCCCGGCGGTGCATGTCGAAGGTGCGGATCTGGAGCTCGACGGGCTTGCCGCCGGGTCCTATCACCGTCGTGTGCAGCGACTGGTACATGTTGAACTTGGGCATCGCGATGTAGTCCTTGAACCGCCCCGGCACGGGATTCCACCGTGCGTGGACGGTGCCCAGCGCGCCGTAGCAGTCGCGGACGGAGTCGACGAGGACCCGGATGCCCACCAGGTCGTAGATCTCGGCGAAGTCCCGGCCACGGACGATCATCTTCTGGTAGACGCTGTAGTAGTGCTTGGGTCGGCCGGTGACCGTCGCCTTGATGCGGGCGCCCCGGAGGTCCCCGAGGACCTCGTCGATGACGGTCGCGAGGTACTCGTCCCGCTTGGGGGCGCGCTCGGCGACCAGCCGCACGATCTCGTCGTACATCTTGGGGTAGAGGATGGCGAACGCCAGATCCTCCAGCTCCCACTTGATGGTGTTCATGCCCAGGCGGTGGGCGAGCGGCGCGTAGATCTCCAGCGTCTCGCGGGCCTTCTGCTCCTGCTTCTCCCGCTTCAGGAACCGCATGGTGCGCATGTTGTGGAGCCGGTCGGCGAGCTTGATGACCAGGACACGGGGGTCCTTGGCCATGGCGACGACCATCTTGCGGACCGTCTCGGCCTGCGCGGCCTCGCCGAACTTGACCTTGTCCAGCTTGGTGACGCCGTCCACCAGCAGGGCGACCTGGTCGCCGAAGTCGCGGCGCAGGGTGTCCAGGCCGTACTCGGTGTCCTCGACCGTGTCGTGGAGCAGGCCCGCCATCAGCGTGGCCGGGTCCATGCCCAGCTCGGCCAGGATCGTCGTCACGGCCAGCGGGTGGGTGATGTACGGGTCGCCGCTCTTGCGCTTCTGCCCGCGGTGCCACCGCTCGGCGACCTGGTAGGCCCGCTCCAGCTGCCGCAGGACGGCGGTGTCGGCCTTGGGGTCGTTGGCCCGCACCACTCGCAGCAGGGGTTCCAGCACGGGGTTGTACGGGGTGGAGCGCTGCACGCCGAGGCGTGCCAGGCGGGCGCGGACACGGTTGGAGGAGCCGGAGCGGCCGGAGATCCCGGAGACGGGCGGCTGCGGCGCGGGGGCCTCGGCGGGCGGTGACGGCGCCGGCTGCGCGGCGGCTGGCGGGGGCGTCGAACCCCCTCGGGTGCTGATCGCGGTGGCGCCACCGGCGGGCCGTGGGGCTCCCTGCGCGGCGTCGTCCCGGTCCGCGCCGACGCGGTCCCGGGCCTGCTCGCCCTGGGGCCGCCCGGCGGGGGTGCGCGGTGTGGGCTCGTCTGGCAAGTGCACTCCCGGGAGACGATCGGACTGCCATGGTAGCGACCGTGCGGGACCCCCGGCCTGTCCGACGGGCCTGGCCGGGCGCTTCCCCGGGGCCGTTGCCGACCCGGCGGGGCACGGCGTCGCACCGGGTGTCCGGACGTGTGCGGGGTGTTCCGGAATCGGGCGTTCCTGCGGCGCCGGGCCGGGGACGGGAGCCGGGGCGCTCGGGCCGACCCCCGAGACGGCTCTCCGGTTCCGGCGCGCCGGAACCGGACTCACACGGTGATCAGCGACTCCAGCGGAGTCCCGTCCAGGGCCGACAGCAGCCGCTCGCGACCGCCGAGGAACCCCAGCTCCAGCAGGACCGTCACTCCGACGACCTCGGCTCCGGTGCGGCGGATCAGCCGGACCGACGCCTCGGCGGTACCGCCGGTGGCGAGCACGTCGTCGATGACCAGCACCCGGTCCCCGGGGCCCACGGCGTCGGTGTGCAGTTCCACCTCGGCCGTGCCGTACTCCAGCTCGTACCTCTCCCCCATCGTCTCGCCGGGCAGCTTCCCGGCCTTGCGGACCGGGACGAAGCCGACGCCGGCGCGCAGCGCGGCCGGGGCGGCGAGGATGAACCCGCGCGCCTCCAGCCCGGCGACGGCGGTGGCACCCTGCCGCGTGACCGCGGCGGCCAGCGCGTCGGTGAGGACCGAGAAGGCGTGGGGATCGGCGAGCAGCGGGGTGATGTCCTTGAACACCACACCCGCCCGGGGGTGGTCCGCGACGTCGCGGATGGCGTTGAGGAGCAGCTCACGGTCGCCGCCGGCGAGCGGCGCCGCTGTCTCCACCCCGCTCATCGGCGCTTGCCCGAGGGGCGACCCCGGTTCCGGCCGCGCGAGACCGGTTGGCGACGCTCGACGGTGACCTGTCCGGTGGCGGCGGCGTGCGCCGCGGCCTCGGACTCCTCCTCCGTCATGGCCTCGCCGCCCTGCCCAGGCAGTCCGGTCGAGGGCTGGCCGGCGGCGGGCGACGGCGCGCTGCCGCCGCGCTCCGCGCGCTTGGCCAGCACCTTGCGCTCGTGCGAGCGGATGGCGGGGTCACGGAGCTTGAAGTCCACCACCACGGGGACGGCGATGAAGAGCGAGGAGTAGGTGCCCGCGATCAGGCCGACCAGCAGCGGCAACGCAATGTCCTTGAGCATGCCGCCGCCCAGCAGACCGGTGCCGATGAACAGCAGCGCCGCCACCGGCAGGGCGCCGGTGATGGAGGTGTTCATCGACCGGACGATGGTGGCGTTGACGGCCTGGTTGCTGAGTTCCCCGTAGGTGAACCTGCTCTGTTTCTCCAGGTCGGCCGTCTTTTCCTGCGCCTTGTCGAAGACGACCACAGTGTCGTAGATCGAGTAGCTGAGAATCGTCAGCAACCCGACCACCGTGCCCGGCGTCACCTCGAATCCCGCCAGCGCGTAGACCCCGATGGTGACGATCAGGTCGAAGAGCAAGGCGACCATCGCCGCCAACGACATGCGCCACTCGAAGGTGATGGCCAGGTAGACGCAGACCAGGAGCATGAAGATGATCATGCCCTGGAAGGCCTTCTCGGTCATCTGCTCGCCCCAGCTGGGGCCGACCAGCTCCGCGTCCACCTCCTCGACCGGGACACCGGCGGCCTCGGCGATCGCGGCGCGCGTCACGTCCGACTGCTCGGTCTCCAGGTCGGTCACCTGGATGCGCAGCGCCCCGCCGTCGCCGACGGTCTGCACCCGCGCTTCCTGAGCGACGGTCTCGCGGACGACGTCCCGGGCTTCCTCCACCGTCAGCGAACTGCTGTCCGGGGTGTTGTAGACGGCGCCGCCCTGGAACTCCACCCCGAGGAAGAGTCCGCGCACCCCGAGTCCGGTCAGGGAGACGATGACGAGCAGGACGGAGATGGCGTACCAGAACTTCCGCTTGCCGACGAAGTCATAGGCGGTCTCGCCGCGGTACAGCCTGGCGCCGAGCGTGCTCAGCCGTGCCATCTCACGCCTCCTTCGGTTCGGCGGGAACGGTGGTGGGGCGGCTCATGGAGCGCCGGATCGGCGGACGTGCGCCCAACCGCTTGGGGTCGAGCCCGGACCACTTGTGCCCCTTGGCGAAGAACGGGCGACGCGCGGCGAGCGTGACCAGCGGCTTCGTGAGCAGGAACACGATGATCAGGTCCAGCGCCGTGGTCAGACCGAGCACGAAGGCGAAGCCCTGCACCGAACCGACGGAGACAAGGAAGAGCACGATCGCGGCGAGGAAGGACACCACGTCGGAGATGACGATGGTGCGGCGCGCCCGGGGCCACGCCCGCTCGATGGCGGCGCGGACCGGCCGTCCCTCACGTACCTCGTCGCGGATGCGCTCGAAGTAGATGATGAACGAGTCCGCCGTGATGCCGATCGCGACGATCGCACCGCAGATCGCGGGCAGGCTCATCGCGAAGCCGATGGCCGGGCCCAGCAACGTCATGATCACGTACGTCAGGTAGGCCATGGCGGCGAGGCTGAAGATCGCCACCAGGGAGAGCGCGCGGTAGTAGTAGAGCAGGTACCCGAAGACCAGCAGCAGACCGATGCCGCCGGCGATCAGACCCGCCTTGAGCTGGTCACCACCGAGCGACGCGGAGATGGTGCTGTAGTTGCCCTCCTCGAAGCTGATCGGCAGGGCGCCGAACTTCAGGATGTTGGCGAGCTCACCGGCCGACTCCTCGTCGAAGGTGCCGGAGATCGTCGCCGAGCCGCCCGCGAGCCGCTCGCTGACGCGGGGCGCCGAGACGACCTCGCCGTCCAGCGTGATGGCGAACTGGTTGCGCGGCTGCATCTGGGTGCGCAGCTCGTTGGTGATGTTGGCGAACTTGGTCGCACCCGCGGAGTTGAACTCCATGTTGACGATCCAGCCCTGCCCGGACTGGTTGTCGTAGATCGAGTCCGCGGAGCTGACGTCGGTGCCGGGGACGGCGACCGGGCCGAGCTCGTACTTCACCATGCCGTCGGCGTCGCAGGCCACGATGGCCTCGTCGTCACCCGCGGCCGAGTTCTCGTTGCTGCTCGCCAACCGGGCTTCGAGGGTGGAGCAGTCCAGCTCGGTGAGCTGGGCACCGAGGCCACCGGGCTGAAGAGCGTCGTCCTCGGGGGCCTCGCCCTCCTCGGTGCCGGGCTCCTCGGTGGAGTCGTCCTGGGTCCGGAAGGCGGCCTGGGTCGCGCCGGTGACGGCCCCGGGAGCGGAGAGCTCGGGGAGGCTGTTGTCACTGGACTCGGTGCCGTCGCCCTCCGTGCCCTCCTCGGAGTCCTCGCCCTCGGCGTCGTCCGACGGCGCGTCCGCACCCTCCTCGGTCTCGGCCTCCTCCTCCGCCGGCGGCTCCTCCCCCTCGGGGACTTCCTCGCCGGGCTGGCCCACCATCTGGGCGTCCAGGACGGGACGGAAACCGAGCTGCGCGGTCGTGCCGACCTGCTCGCGCGCCTGCTGCTCGTCCGTGCCCTGGGGGATGTTGATGATGATGTTGCGGTCGCCCTGCGCCTGCACCTCCACCTCGGAGACACCGAGGCCGTTGACACGGCGCTCGATGATGTCCACCGCGGTGTTGAGGTTGGTCGAGTTGACCGCCCCCTCGTTGCGGGCGTCGGACGTGGCGGTGAGTGTGATGCTCGTACCACCTGCGAGGTCGATCCCCAGCCGGGGGGACTTCTCCCCGGAGAGCAGCATGCCGCCGGTGAGCATCACGGCGAGCAGCAGGATCAGGAGGAGCGCGCGGCCGGGCTTGGCCTGCGTGGACCTGAATTCCTTCTTCTGGGAAGACCTGAGGCCCTGGTTGGGTCCAGCCACCTTTTCGTCTCTCTCTGTCCAACGGCACCGCGCCCGGTGGTGGCGGCACGGTTCACGGGATGAATGGGCACGACCTACGGCACTGACGCCGGCCCGCGAGCCGGCGTCAGTGTGCGGTCAGGGCTTGGACCCGTTCTCGCCGTCGCGCGAGGAGCCCTTGGATTCGGTGTCCTCGGTCCCGGTGGACGGGGCGTCCGGCGAGTCGGTGCCCTCGGGCTCGGTGGTGGCCTCGGGCTTGGTGGTGCCCTCGGCGTCCCCGTCCTTGTCGAGGCCGATACGGCGCTCCTCGGCGTCGCGCTCGTCGTCGGTACCGGTCAGCGAGGAGGCGTCGTCCGGAACCACCGGGGCGTCCTCGGCGTCGTAGCCGTCGTCACCACTGAGGATGCGCTCGTACTCCTCGGGCTCCAGCACCGCGCCGATGGCGTTCTTGGCGAACAGCAGCTGCGAGCCGTCCTCGGACTCCAGCAGGACCGCGTCCTCGCGGACCTCGACGACCATGGCGTAGAGGCCGCCGATCGTGCGGACACCGGTGCCGGGTTCCATGGAATTGCGCATCTCCATAGCCTGGCGCTGCTTGTTCTTGGCCGATCGGGTCATGAGAAGCATGACACCGATGAGCAGGATGAACGGAAGAAGAAGTTCCACGGCGGAGGACATTCCTTAGCGCGGCCGAGCGTCGAGCGTTCGACCTGGTCTGGGGTGGGATCGCCACTCGTCGGGGGTGGCGTCGGCGCAGTCTAAGCGAGGCTTCACCAGGGGAACAACGTCGCGGACACACCACGGGGTTCCCGAGAGGCGATCCGTTACCACCGAGGCCGGGAAGTCGCCGGACCGCGACCTCCCGGGGCGTTCCCGACCCCGCCGTGCACCACCGCCCCGGAGACGCGGGCCCGCCTGGTCAGCCCCCGAAGAGGCCGGGCTGTCCGGCCTGCTGCGCGGGGGGCGTCAGACCCAGATGGGCCCATGCCGCGGGGGTGGCGACCCGGCCCCGCGGGGTCCTCGCGAGCAGCCCCTCCCGGACGAGGAAGGGCTCGGCGACCTCCTCGACCGTCTCCCGCTCCTCCCCCACCGCCACGGCGAGCGTCGACAGCCCGACCGGCCCACCGCCGAACAGCTTCAGCAGTGCCTCCAGGACCGCGCGGTCCAGTCGGTCCAGCCCGCGTTCGTCGACCTCGTACACCTCCAGAGCGCGCGAGGCGGTCTCCCGGTCGATGGAACCGTCCGCCTTGACCTGCGCGTAGTCGCGGACCCGGCGCAGCAGCCGGTTCGCGATCCGGGGCGTACCGCGCGAGCGGCCGGCGATCTCGGCGGCTCCCGCGGGGTCCACCTCGACGTCGAGGAGCCCGGCGGAGCGGTGCACGACCCGTTCGAGCTCGGCCGGGGCGTAGAACTCCATGTGCGCGGTGAACCCGAACCGGTCGCGCAGCGGCGGCGGCAGCAGCCCCGCCCGTGTGGTGGCGCCGACCAGGGTGAAGGGCGGCAGCTCCAGCGGGATCGCGGTGGCCCCCGGCCCCTTGCCCACGATGACGTCGACCCGGAAGTCCTCCATCGCGATGTAGAGCATCTCCTCGGCGGGCCGCGACATGCGGTGTATCTCGTCGAGGAAGAGCACCTCGCCCTCCTGGAGCGAGGAGAGGATGGACGCGAGGTCGCCCGCGTGCTGGATCGCAGGCCCGGAGGTGATCCGGATCGGGGCGCCCATCTCGGCGGCGATGATCATCGAGAGAGTGGTCTTGCCCAGGCCGGGCGCGCCGGAGAGCAGCACGTGGTCGGCGGTGGCCCCCCGCTCGCGGGCGGCGCGCAGCACCAGGTCCAGCTGCTCCCGGACGCGTTCCTGCCCGATGAACTCGCCCAGCTGCCGGGGACGCAGCGCTGCCTCGACCGCGCGGTCCTCGCTGTCGGCGTCGTAGTCCACCAACCGCTCCCCACCGGGTTCCACGCTCATGCCCGGGCCCCCCGGCTGTCGCGGGTGGTCGGCGGGGCGATGGGGGTCATCGGGATTCCTCGGGGTTCGGCGACGGGGAGGGGCTCGGGCCCGGGCTGGTGGTACCGGTCGGCGGGTTCGGCCGCCCGGTCAGCGGGGACGGCCCAGCGACTGCAGGGCGGCGCGGAGCAGCGCGCCGGTCTCCGGCGTCCTGCCCTCGGCCTGCTCGGCCTCCGCGCGGGGGGTGACGGAGACGACCGCTTCCTCCGCCTCCCGCGGGGCGTAGCCCAGACCGACGAGCGCACCGTGCAACTGGTCCTGCCAGGGCGACGGGCCGCGGGCGGCAGCCGGGGCGCGGACAGGGCCGCCGGTGGGCGCGCCGAGCCGGTCCTTGAGCTCCAGCAGGAGTTTCTGCGCGCCCTTCTTGCCGATGCCGGGGACGGCGGTGAGCGCCTTCTCGTCGCCGGTGGCGACGGCGGCGCGCAGGACGTCCGGGGTGTGGACCGCGAGCATCGCCTGGGCGAGCCGGGGTCCGACGCCGCTGGCGGTCTGGAGGAGTTCGAAGGTCTGCCGCTCGTCGTCGTCGACGAAGCCGTAGAGCGTCAGCGACTCCTCGCGCACGACGAGCGAGGTCGCGAGGCGGGCGGCCTCGCCGGCACGCAGGGTGGCGAGGGTCCCCGGTCCGCACTGGACGCTCACGCCGAACCCGCCGACCTCGATGACGGCCGCGTCGGGCGTGAGGGCGGCGACGGTGCCCTGGATGGAGGCGATCATGGACGGGCGCCCTTCGGGAGACGGGATGCGGCGGTGCGCGACCGGAGGCTCTCGCGGGCGAGGCGCTGCTGGGCGGGCGCACGCCAGATGTGGCAGATCGCGAGGGCGAGGGCGTCGGCGGCGTCGGCGGGCCGGGGCAGCTCGGTGAGGCGCAGCAGCCGGGTCACCATCGCGCCGACCTGCGCCTTCTCGGCGCGACCGCTGCCGGTGACGGCGGCCTTGACCTCGCTCGGGGTGTGCAGCGCGACCGGGAGGTCGCGGCGGGCGGCGCAGAGCATCGCCACGGCGCTGGCCTGGGCCGTACCCATGACGGAGCGGACGTTGTGCTGGCTGAAGACCCGTTCCACGGCGACGCGTTCGGGCCGGTGGGTGTCCAACCACTCCTCCAGGCCGACCTCCAGGAGACGGAGCCGCTCCGGGACCTCCGCCTCGACGGGCGTGCGGAGCGTTCCGACCGCGACCATCCGCAGCGGACGACCGGCCTCGCCCTCCACGACTCCGACCCCGCACCTGGTCAGCCCGGGATCGACCCCCAGAACTCGCAACGCGCCTCCTCGTCTCCGCACTTCGAGCAGGCTACCGGCCGCCACCGACAGCGCGGGCCAGCGGCCCGCCCGTGTCCCGCCCGGGGCGGGGCGTCCCGCCCCGGAACGCGCGGACGGGCGGCCCCCGACGCCTGTGAGGGCGCCGGGCGTGCCGCCCGTGGTCCGCGGATGACGCCTGCCGGTCAGGCCTCGACCTTCTCCATGACCTCGTCGGAGACGTCGAAGTTGGCGAAGACGTTCTGCACGTCGTCGCTGTCCTCCAGCGCGTCGACGAGCTTGAAGATCTTGCGCGCGCCGTCCTCGTCGAGCTCCACCTGCATGGTGGGGACGAAGTTCGCCTCGGCGGAGTCGTAGTCGATACCCGCCTCCTGCAGGGCGGTGCGCACCGCGACGAGGTCGCCGGCCTCACTGAGCACCTCGAAGGACTCACCGATGTCGTTGACCTCCTCGACGCCGGCTTCGAGGACCGCACCGAGGACCTCGTCCTCGCTCAGCCCGCTCTTGGGCACGATGACGACGCCCTTGCGGTTGAAGAGGTAGGAGACGGAACCGGGGTCGGCCATCGAGCCGCCGTTGCGGGTCATCGCGACCCGTACGTCGGAGGCGGCGCGGTTCCGGTTGTCGGTGAGGCACTCGATGAGGACGGCCACACCGTTGGGGCCGTAGCCCTCGTACATGATCGTCTCGTAGTCGGCGCCGCCGGCCTCGATCCCCGCGCCGCGCTTCACGGCGGAGTCGATGTTCTTGTTGGGCACCGAGCTCTTCTTCGCCTTCTGGATGGCGTCGAAGAGCGTCGGGTTACCGTCGGGGTCGGCCCCGCCGGTGCGCGCCGCGACCTCGATGTTCTTGATCAGCTTGGCGAAGAGCTTGCCGCGCTTGGCATCGATCACGGCCTTCTTGTGCTTTGTGGTTGCCCACTTAGAGTGGCCGGACACAGCCTCGCTCCTTCACAGTCACCAACAGTACCGGGACCGGAATCCTACCGCCCGGCCCCCGCGGCCTCGCCCGCGACGTCCGGCGCTCCGGTGGTGAGCGCCACCATGTCGGTGAAGAGCCGGTGCACCCGGGTGTCCCCGGTCAGCTCCGGGTGGAACGCCGTCGCCAGCAGCGGCCCCTGCCGCACGGCCACGGGGTGGCCCTCGTACCTCGCCAGCACCTCGGCGCCGTCGCCGACCGACTCGACCCAGGGAGCGCGGATGAAGACACCGTGCACCGGGCCGCCCTCGATCCCGGCGACCGGGAGGCTCGCCTCGAAGGACTCGTTCTGACGCCCGAAGGCGTTGCGCCGCACGACCATCTCGATGCCCCCCACCGTCTCCTGGCCGGATCGCGGGTCGAGGATGCCGTCGGCCAGCATGATCATCCCGGCGCAGGACCCGTAGACGGGCATCCCGGCACGCACGCGGGCGCGCAGCGGCTGCATGAGACCGAAGGCGACCGCGAGCTTGGAGATCGTGGTCGACTCCCCGCCGGGGATCACCAGACCGTCGACCGCGGCCAGCTCCTCGGGGCGGCGAACGGTGGTGGCCCGTGCGCCGACGGCGGTGAGCGCCGCCAGGTGCTCACGTACGTCGCCCTGGAGGGCGAGCACACCGACGGCGGGGCGGAGCGCGGCTTCGGTGGGGTTCGGGGTGGTCACGGCTGGCCTTTCGGGAACGGGTGCGGCGGGCGGGGCGTGCCGGGGCACGGCCCGCCCGCCGGGGTCGGTCGCGTGGGGACCGGTCGCGCCGCAGTCAGCAGGCGGTGCGACCGGGGGCCGGGGTCACCAGCCGCGGTCGGCGTACCGCTGGCTGTCGGGGAGGTCGTCGCAGTTGATCCCGACCATGGCCTCGCCCAGCGCCCGGGAGGCGTCGGCGATGACCTTGGGGTCGTCGTAGAAGGTGGTGGCCTTCACGATGGCGGCGGCGCGCTTGGCCGGGTCGCCGGACTTGAAGATGCCGGAGCCCACGAAGACGCCCTCGGCGCCGAGCTGGCGCATCAGCGCCGCGTCGGCGGGGGTGGCGACACCACCGGCGGAGAAGAGCACCACCGGGAGCTTGCCGAGCGCGGCGACCTCGGCGACCAGCTCGTAGGGGGCGCGCAGCTCCTTGGCGGCGGCGTAGAGCTCGTTGCGGTCGTAGCCGCGGAGGCGGGCGATCTCGCCGCGGATCTGCCGCATGTGGCGGACCGCCTCGACGACGTTGCCGGTGCCGGCCTCGCCCTTGGAGCGGATCATCGCCGCACCCTCGGCGATGCGGCGCAGCGCCTCGCCCAGGTTGGTGGCACCGCAGACGAAGGGGGTGGTGAAGGCGAACTTGTCGCTGTGGTTGACCTCGTCGGCCGGGGTGAGGACCTCGGACTCGTCGATGTAGTCGACACCGAGCGCCTGGAGGATCTGCGCCTCGACGAAGTGGCCGATCCGGGACTTGGCCATGACCGGGATCGAGACGGCCTCGATGATGCCCTCGATCATGTCCGGGTCGGACATACGGGCGACGCCGCCGTCCTTGCGGATGTCGGCGGGGACCCGCTCCAGCGCCATGACCGCGACCGCGCCGGCGTCCTCGGCGATCTTCGCCTGCTCCGGCGTGACCACGTCCATGATGACGCCACCCTTGAGCTGCTCGGCCATGCCGCGCTTGACCCGCGCGGTGCCGGTCTCGGCGGTGGTACCGGTAGTGGCGTCGGACGTGCTGGGGGGCGTGGTGGACACGAGGCGACCTCTCGTCGGTTGTCGGGTGCCGGTGGGGCCGCGACGTTCGCCCTCCTGGTGCCGGGCGTGCGGGCCGAACCGGTTCGTCACCGATGAAAGCGGACGGCGCGGTGGGCGGCAAAGGGCCAATCCCCGATCGGTGGACCGCAGCGCCGCGCCGTTGGCCCCCGTCAGGTGCCCCGGGTGGCTCCCGGGCCGGCGGCACGGGCGGCGAGTGCCGCGGGGGGCTCGTCGTCCATCTCGAACGCGAGCGGGAAGGCGGCGTGACCGGCGAGCCGGAACCAGCGGACCTTGCGGTGGCGGTGCAGGGCACGCGCCGCGCGCACCCCGTCGTTGTGGAACCTCCGCGCCATGGGGACGCGTCGCACCGCGGCGCCCAGCTCGCTCACGGCCTCCGCGCCGCCGGGTGCCTCGCGGACCGCGGTGACCTGGCCGGGCTCGCCGAAGACCGCGCGCAGCGCCTGGCTCAGCTCGCTCTCGGCGACCTCGCGGTGGTCCGGCTCCGCCTGCCTGGCGGCGTGCGCCGCCTGGTAGAGCACCATCGATGCGGCGGGGTCGAAGACCCCCGAGGTCGCCAGTTCCTGCGCGACGGAGGCGCGCCGCAGCAGTTGCGCGTCGAGCGCTGCCCTGGCGGCGTCGATGCGGGTGTGGAGCCGGTCGAGGCGGCCCGCGGTCCAGCTGAGGTAGACCCCCGTCAGGAGCAGTACGGCGCAGATGATGATCAGGGTCGTCACGAGGGGACAGGCTACCCGCGCGGGGTGGCGCGGTCGTCGGGGGCGACGGCCACCGCGCCCTCGGTGACGGTCTCGTAGACGGCGAGGATGTCCGCTCCCACGGTGCGCCAGTCGAAGCGCCGCACATGGGCGGTGGCGCTCTCCCGCAGGGCGTCCCGCCGCGCCGGGTCGCCCAGCAGCCGGACGGCCGCGCGCGCGAGCGCGGCGGCGTCCTCATTGGCGAACAGTTCGCCGGCGGCGCCCTGGTCGAGGACCTGGGCGAAGGCGTCGAGGTCGCTGGCGAGCACCGGGGCGCCGGCGGACATCGCCTCCACGAGGATGATCCCGAAGCTCTCACCACCGGTGTTGGGGGCGACGTAGAGGTCGACGGAGCGCAGGAACCGCGCCTTGTCCTCGTCGCTGACCATGCCGAGGAACTCCACGCGGTCGCGGAGCCCGGCGGGCAGCGAGGCCACCGCCTGGTCGGCGTCGCCGCGCCCGGCGACCAGCAGCCGGGTCCCGGGGCGCCGGGCCACGATCTCCGGGAGGGCCCGCATGAGGACGGGCAGCCCCTTGCGTGGTTCGTCGATCCGACCGACGAAGCCGATGGTCGGCGCGTCGGCGGTCCCGGTCCACTCCGGGTTGGTCTCGGCCCGGGCGAAGAAGTCGACGTCGACACCGTTGGGGATGACCACGGCGTCGCCTCCGAGGTGCTCCACGAGGGTGCGGCGGGCGTACTCGCTCACCGCGATGCGCGCGCTGATCTTCTCCAGCGCCGCCTGGAGCATGGAGTAGGCAGCGATCATCGCCCGCGACCGCGGGTTGGAGGTGTGGAAGGTGGCGACGATGGGCCCGCGCGCCGCCCAGCAGGTCAGCAGCGCCAGCGAGGGGGCGGCGGGTTCGTGGACGTGGAGGACGTCGAAGTCGCCGTCCAGGACCCAGCGCCGGACCCGCGCGGCGGAGAGCGGGCCGAAGTTGAGGCGGGCCACGGACCCGTTGTACGGCACGGGCACGGTGCGCCCGGCGGAGACGAGGTAGTCGGGCAGCCCCGCCTCGTCGTCCGCGGGGGCCAGCACGGAGACATCGTGGCCGAGGCGGATCAGGTGCTCGGCCAGATCCCTGACGTGGAACTGCACGCCGCCGGGGACGTCCCAGGCGTAGGGGCAGACGATGCCGATCCTCACGCGGTCCCTCCCCGGGCGAGGTCGCTCAGCCACAGTCGCTGGAGCATGTGCCAGTCCTCGGGGTGGCACGCGATGCCCGCGGCGAACTCGTCCGCGAGGCGCTGGGTCATCACCGCGCCGCGTTCGGCCCGGGTGCCGTCGGCCGGGACCTCGACGGGGTCGTGGACCTGGACCTGGAGCACCGGCGTGGTGTCGTGCCAGAGCGTCACGGGAAAGAGGACGGCGCCCGTCTGCTGGGCCAGCAGGGCGGGCCCGGCGGGCATCCGCGTCGCCTCCCCGAAGAAGTCGACCTCCACCCCCGAGGTCGAGAGGTCCCGGTCGGCCACGAGGGCGACCACGCCGCCGGCGCGGAGCCGGCGGGCGAGGGTCCCGAAGGCGGAGCCGCCGGTGTGCGGCAGCACCTCCATGCCCAGGCCCTCGCGGTAGGCGACGAACCGGTCGTAGAGGCTCTCCGGCCGCAGGCGCTCGGCGACCGTGGTGAAGGGAAGGTCCTGCGCTGTCGCGAGCCAGGCCCCGGCCAGGTCCCAGTTGCCCATGTGGGGCAGCGCGAGGATGACGCCGCGGCCCTCTGCGGCGGTGCCGGTGACCCGCTCGATCCCGTGGACGTGCACCCCGGCCCGGACCCGGTCCTCCGGCCATACCGGCAGCCGGAAGGACTCCATCCAGTAGCGGAGGTAGGAGCGCATGCCGGCCCGGGAGAGTTCGCGGATCTCCTCGGCGGTCGAACCGGGGCGCACCCGTGCCAGGTTGGCCTCCAGCTGCCGTACCCCCCGACCGCGGCGGTGCCACGCGGCGTCGGCGGTGGCGCGGCCGAGGGCCACGGCGGCGGGCTCGGGGAGCCGCTTCACGGTGGCCCAGCCGAGGCCGTAGACGGTGTCCGCCAGCTGCTCCCTCATCGGTCCTCACCGCCGTTGCCCTGCGCGTCCTCGGTCGTGCCGGCGGTGCGGCCGTTCCCGGGGGCGGCTGCCTCCAGTCGGGCGGCCTCCGCGGCGTCGGCGAGGTCGGCCTCGGCGGACTCCCGCCGTACGGTCACGACCCGCTGGACGAGCGTGACCAGGCTGCCGACGCCGACGACCCAGAGCGCCACCGGCAGCAGCACCTGGATGTGCGGGACACCGAAAAGGGTGAACCCCGAAAGACCGGTGAGGACGAGGGTGATGACCAGCCGTTCCGAGCGTTCGACCAGCCCGTTGACGCGCACCGGCAGCCCGATCGACTCGCCGCGCGCCTTGGTGTACGAGACCACCTGGCCGGAGGCGAGGCAGAACATGGCCAGACCGCACAGCAGCAGGTCGTCGCCGCGACCGGCGTACCACAGCGCGAGTCCGGCGAAGATCGCCGAGTCGGCGAGCCGGTCGAGCGTGGAGTCGAGGAAGGCGCCCCAGCGGCTGGAACGGCCCAGCTGCCGGGCCATGTTGCCGTCGATCATGTCGGAGAACACGAAGAGGGTGATGACGATCGTGCCCCAGAAGAACTCACCGCGGGGGTAGAAGACCAGGGCTCCCGCCATCACACCGCCGGTGCCCACCAGGGAGACCACGTCGGGGCTGACGCGCAACCGGATCAGCAGCGCGGCGAGAGGGGTGAAGACACGCGTGAAGAAGGCACGCGCGTACTTGTTGAGCATGGTCTTCCCAACAGCTCGGGGCGGGCCGGGTGGTCGTTCGGCCACCGGCGGCCCCATCGTAGCCAGCGCACGGACGGGCGGGGGCGCCGGGCGCTCGCCGGGCGGGTGGTGGGGCGGGGGTGGCGGGCCGCTCCGGGGGGGCGGTGGGCGCCGCGGGAGGGAGCGGTACGGGGGCGGGTTCCGGACGGTTCCGGACGGGTTCGCGCGATCGGACCGGCACGGGGGCCTCCGCCGCTACCCTGGTCTGGTGCGGTGCCCGGCTCGATGGGGCCGACGGCCGACCCCCGCTCACGCAGGGGCCGTTGGGGCCGACCGGACGCGGACGTGAACCGATCCCGAGCTGGGGGTGTACCGATGGCGGGCCTGGAGGAGCTCAAACGCTCGGTGGGGGTGGACTTCGACTTCAGCCCCGGAGCGCAGGTGCCGTTGTCGGGCGCCGGCCACGGGCAGACCGCGGCGGGCTCCGCGCTGGCCGCCACGGCCTACCGCGACGGCGAGGCTAAGTCGATCAAGGACCCGAACGGCAAGGCCGCGGTCACCGATCCGAAGATCTCGCTGCTGGAGCCGAACCTGGGCGAGGCGTTCACCCGCGCGGTGGAGACGCGGATGCTCGCCTCCGACCGCAAGCCCCTCATCCAGTCCTTCGGCGTGGAGCCCCACACCGTGGTGGAGCACGCGATCGCGGCCAAGCGGATCCGGACCCAGCGCGACAACCGGCTGACCGTGATCATGCTGGTGTGCGGCGTCCTCTTCCTGCCCGGTGTCCTGGTGTGGCTGGGCCTGTTCCAGGCCCGTCGGACCCTCGCCGGCTCCAAGGACAAGCGCGCGGGTGCGATCGGGACGGCGGCGCTCGTCGCGCTCGCCGTCCTGGCGGTACTGCTGGTGGTCACCCTGCCGGTCGACGGCCTGCTCCAGCTGTACGTGTGGCTGGTGCTCCCGGCGCCGATCATCGGTTGGCTGTGGGCCAAGCGCATCAGTGAGCAGGCGGCGCAGAACCTGCGCGCCCACTGGGCGAACCTCGCGGGCGGTGGCGGCGCGGGGGCGAAGATCCCCGAGGCGGTGCCGCAGAACCCGAACGACGCGGAGGCGGAGCGGCTGCGGCTGGGGCTGGCGAAGATCGCCGCGGAGCAGGAGTCGAACGTCGCCTACTACGCGGGCCCCGAGGGCATCCTCGGCATGGGCGTGCGGTGGGGCAGCTGGCAGCTGGCGGAGGACCTCGTGCCGGCCGAGGCGGGCAAGGACATCGACCCGTTCCGCAGCTGGGACGTGGTGCGGGCCATGCAGGACCAGCTGCGCATGCTGGAGCGGACCCCGGTGCACACCGGTGGCTTCAAGGCGCCCCCGGAGATCAAGCACTGGGTCGTGCGCCACGTCGGCGAGGGGGCGGGCGCGGTGTCGCGGCCCGACGGCCCCAACGTCGAGGCGTACAGCATCAACGCCATCGAGGTGCAGCGGATCTGCAACGAGCAGCAGTTCGACAGCAACGACCGTCACTACCTCGGGGTGCAGTTCGTGCTCTGGGACGGCGGGCTGGTCATCACCATGCTCATCAGCGTGACGGTGCTGCACCGGACGCTGCGCATCGAGGTCAACGGCCACGCGCTGGGACCGACACACCCCTGGTTCTACGGCAAGCCGGCAGGTAAGAGCCGCAGTTACCGCAACCCGGTGAAGCCCTGGAAGAAGATCTCGCAGAGCCTCCCGCTGGTGGACGCCAAGGAGGCGGTGCGGCTGGCGGCGCGCGCACCGCTGGCACGGTTCAACCCGAAGAAGCTCGACGAGCTGGGCGGGAAGATGAGCCTGCCCGAGCCGTTCGGCGTCCGGCACGTCTGGGCCACCAAGCCCTGGCGGCACCGCTTCATGGCGGACGACGCGCTGCGGGTGGCGACGCCGGTGCTCCGGGTGGCCCACCAGGCGGCCATCAGGGTCCTGGCCGAGAACAACGTGGACGTCTCGCAGTTCAACGCGCGGGCCCAGGGTCTCAGCGGCGCGGTGCAGGCGGTCGAGCCGCGCAAGGCGGACGAGTACGGCATGTGAGGACGCCCGGTGGGGAGGGCCGGTGGCGGGCGGGAAGCGCCCACCGCCGCCGACACGTCCCCGTCCGCCGGGGACGTGTCGGCGGCGGGGCCGGGCACCGCCCGGCGTCGGCGGCTCAGGCCGGCCAGGCCGCGGCGATCGCGGCGCGGCTGTCGGCGAGCAGCTGCGGCAGCACCTTGGTCTGGCCCACCACCGGCATGAAGTTGGCGTCGCCGCCCCAGCGGGGGACGACGTGCTGGTGGAGGTGGGCCGCGATACCGGCACCCGCGACGTCGCCCTGGTTGAGTCCGATGTTGAACCCCTGCGGCCCGGCCGAGGCCCGGATCGCCCGCATCGCGCCTTTGGTGAACTCGGCCAGCTCGACGGTCTCCGGGCCGGTCAGGTCGGTGTAGTCGGCGACGTGGCGGTAGGGCACGGTGAGCAGGTGCCCGGAGTTGTAGGGGTAGAGGTTGAGGACGGCGTAGACGTGCTCGCCGCGCGCGACGACGAGACCCTCCTCGTCGCCCAGGCCGGGGATGGCGCAGAACGGGCAGCCGTCGCCCGCCCCCGGCCCGGTGGGCTTGCCCTCGCCCTGGATGTAGGCCATCCGATGGGGCGTCCAGAGGCGTTGGTAGGCGTCCGGTTCCCCGGCGCCGGTCTGCTGCTCGGGCTCACGCGTCATGCCGGCCAGCATAGGACGGGCGGCCGGCCGGGGACCGTTCGGGTCCCCGGCCGGCCGCCCGGGCCGGACTCAGATCTGGGCGCGGCTCCGGACGAGTTCGAGGAGCTCGGCCAGCGCCTCCTCCCGCGGCACCCCGTTGCGCTGGGTGCCGTCGCGGTACCGGAAAGAGACCGCGCCGGCGGCGACGTCCTCGTCGCCGGCGATGATCATGAGCGGGGTTTTCTGCTTCTGCGCGTTGCGGATCTTCTTCTGCATCCGGTCCGACGAGGCGTCGACCTCTACCCGCAACCCGCTCGCCTTCGCCTCGGCGGCGAACTCCTGCAGGTAGGGCACGTGGGCGTCGCCGATCGGGATGCCGGTGGCCTGTACGGGTGCCAGCCAGGGCGGGAAGACGCCCGCGTAGTGCTCCAGCAGGACCGCGAAGAACCGCTCGATCGAGCCGAAGAGCGCGCGGTGGATGACGACGGGGCGCTGCCGGCTGCCGTCGGCGGCGGTGTACTCCAGCTCGAACCGCTCGGGCATGTTGAAGTCCACCTGGATGGTGGACATCTGCCAGGTGCGGCCGATGGCGTCCTTGGCCTGGACGGAGATCTTCGGGCCGTAGAACGCGGCGCCGGCCGGGTCCATGACCAGCTCCAGTCCCTGCTTCTCCGCGGCCTGGCGCAGCGCGGCGGTGGACTCCTCCCAGACCTCGTCGGAGCCGACGAACTTTTCCGGGTCCTTGGTGGAGAGCTCCAGATAGAAGTCGTCGAGCCCGTAGTCCCGCAGCAGGTTGAGCACGAAGGTGAGGAGCGAGTCGAGCTCGTCCGCCATCTGCTCACGGGTGCAGTAGATGTGGGAGTCGTCCTGGGTGAAGCCCCGGGCCCGGGTCAGTCCGTGGACCACGCCGGACTTCTCGTAGCGGTACACGGTGCCGAACTCGAACAGGCGGAGCGGCAGTTCGCGGTAGGACCGGCCGCGCGCGTCGAAGATCAGGTGGTGCATCGGGCAGTTCATGGGCTTCAGGTAGTAGTCCTGTCCCCCGTCGAGCTGCATGGGCGGGTACATGCCGTCGGCGTACCAGTCGAGGTGGCCGGACTTCTCGAAGAGCGTGCCCTTGGTGGCGTGCGGGGTGTAGACGAACTCGTAGCCGGACTCCTCGTGGCGGCGGCGGGAGTAGTCCTCCATGACACGTCGGACGACGCCGCCGCGCGGGTGGAACACGGCCAGCCCGGAGCCGATCTCCTCGGGGATCGAGAAGAGGTCCAGCTCGGAGCCGAGCTTGCGGTGGTCGCGCTTCTCGGCCTCGGCGAGGAACTCCAGGTGGGCCTTGAGCTCCTCCCGGCTCGGCCAGGCAGTGCCGTAGATCCGCTGGAGCTGCGGGTTCTTCTCGCTGCCCCGCCAGTAGGCGGCGGCGGAACGCATCAGCTTGACCGCCGGGATCAGGCGGGTCGTGGGCAGGTGCGGACCGCGGCAGAGGTCCTTCCAGCACAGCTCGCCGGTCTTGGGGTCGATGTTGTCGTAGATCGTCAGCTCGCCGGCGCCCACCTCGGCGGAAGCGCCCTCCGCGGCCTCGGCGGCGGACCCCTTGAGCCCGATCAGCTCCAGTTTGTAGGGCTCGGCGGCCAGTTCCTCACGTGCCTCGTCGTCGCCGACGACCCGCCGCTCGAAGCGCTGACCGCGCTTGATGATCTCCTGCATCTTCTTCTCGACGCGCTTGAGATCCTCGGGGTGGAACGGGTTCTCGACGTCGAAGTCGTAGTAGAAGCCGTCCCGGATGGGCGGGCCGATGCCGAGGCGGGCGGCGGGGAAGAGCTCCTGGACGGCCTGGGCCATGACGTGGGCGGCGGAGTGCCGCAGGATGTCGAGACCGTCGGGCGAACCGATCTCGACGGGCTCCACCTCGTCGCCGTCGCCCAGCTCGTGAGCCAGGTCGCGCAGCTCACCGCCGACGCGTGCGGCGACGATCGAGCGCTCGCCTTCGAACAGGGCGGCTGCGGTAGTGCCCGTGGTCACCACACGCTCTTCCCGCTCGGAATCGCGATGGATGGTCACACGGACGTCCGACACCGGTCTCTCCTCAACACAGGTCCAGCCGCTGCGGCGGTCGCCGCAGCCGCGTGAATCGTACCGAGGGCGGTGGTCACGGGGCGAAACGATTCCCGGGCCGGGCCCGGACCCCCGGAACGCGCCCCGTGAACACGCGAAAGCCGGTCCGTCTGCGGACGGACCGGCTTTCGCAGGGGTGGGCGATACTGGGTTCGAACCAGTGACCTCTTCGGTGTGAACGAAGCGCTCTTCCGCTGAGCTAATCGCCCTTCGCGTCGGTGCCCTGCGGCACGTGAGAACCATACAGGTCGGTCACCGTCCGTCCAAACCCGCGCCGACCGCGGGCTCCTGTCGCACCGGAGGAGCCGCCGGACACGCTCTGCCGACCGGGCGGAACCCCGGAAACACCGAGGGGCCGGAGCGTGATGCCCCGACCCCTCGACCTGCACGGTGGGCGATACTGGGTTCGAACCAGTGACCTCTTCGGTGTGAACGAAGCGCTCTTCCACTGAGCTAATCGCCCGCTGCGGTGATCACAGACTACCCCACCCCCCGCACCCCTCCCCCACCCCTCCCGGGCACTCGCTTCACCCTCAAGAGACCTCATTCGAACATCTGTGGCAATCACTCGCCCGGGGGAGCCGTGACGCCACAGACTGCGCCATTCGAATGACTTCAAACCTCGCAAATGGCACAGAAGGGTTTACAACCCACCAGTACGTGGCACATCGATCTCGCCGACGTGCGAAGCCCCGAGCGCACACTGAGCGAAAGGCACTGGCGCCTATGAACACCACGGTCAGCTGCGAGCTGCACCTGCGCCTCGTCGTATCGAGCGAGTCGTCACTGCCCGTACCCGCAGGACTGCGGTATGACACCGGCGATCCGTACGCCGTGCATGCCACGTTCCACACCGGAGCGGAGGAGACCGTCGAATGGGTCTTCGCCCGCGATCTGCTGGCCGAGGGGCTCCACCGGCCCACCGGCACCGGTGACGTCCGGGTGTGGCCTTCGCGCAGCCACGGTCAGGGGGTGGTCTGCATCGCCCTCAGCTCCCCCGAGGGCGAGGCGTTGCTGGAAGCTCCCGCCCGAGCTCTGGAGTCCTTCCTCAAGCGGACCGACGCGGCAGTGCCGCCCGGAACCGAACACCGCCACTTCGACCTCGACACCGAGCTCTCGCACATCCTCGCGGAGAGCTGAGGCCGTCGGCCCCGCCGTCCGAACTCGGGGCGACGGCGGGGCCGGGAAACGGCTCGCGCGTGCCGGGTACCGCCGCACCACCACGCGGCGGTACCCGGCACGCGCGTTAGAGTTTCCCGGTTACTCGCCGCGCCTCCGGACCGGGAGACCCACCAGGTGCTCATCAACCACGACACGCGGTGCGCGCTGGACCACGTGGTCGAGCTCCTCAACACCGCCCCCGCCACCGGGGAGGGCGAGCGCCTCACCGATGTCGCGGCCCTCCGGACGTTCGTCGGCACCCTGACCGTCAGCGGCATCGCGCCGGCGGACCTCACCGAGGCCGACCTCCAGGCCGTGCTGCGCACCCGGGAGCGCTTCGAACGCGTACTGGCCTCGGACTCCGGACGGGAGGTCGCCGGGCTCCTCAACGAGATGGTGGCCTCGGCCGGCACCACGCCGCAGCTGACCGACCACGACGGCTACGACTGGCACGTCCACTACTTCGCGCCCGGCGCCTCCCTCGCAGACCACCTGGCGGCCGACTGCGGCATGGCGCTGGGGTTCCTGCTGGTCGCCGGGGAGCTGGAGCGGCTGCGCCACTGCGAGGCGCCGGACTGCGGCCGGGCCTTCGTCGACCTCTCCCGCAACCGCTCGCGCCGCTACTGCGACAGCCGCACCTGCGGGAACCGGCTGCACGTCGCCGCGTACCGCGCGCGGCAGCGACGCGCGGACGCCGCTCGCTGAGCCGGCGGACCGGGCGGGGGCTCGGTCCGGGTTCGGCGCCCCGGCCCCACGGCACGTGCTCACAACAGGAACAGGTCGTGCACCGCCGCCACGGTCAGCAGAGTCCCGATCACCGCAAGGAAGATGATCAGCGGAAGCTGCGCCAGGGCGAAGAGGCAACCCCGGGGTTCCTCGGTGGCCCGCCGCCCGGGAAGGGGCGGCGGGCGGTCGGTCGTGAGGGGGGAGATCGCTCCCCGAGTTCTGTGCGCCATCTCCCGGCGATCATGGCGCAGACCGGACCCCCGCTGAGCCCAAAAGGCCCCCGCGGGCTGCTAATTCGTCAGATCCCGTGTTTTTTGAGGATCGCTTCGATGTCCGAGAAGTCCTCCGTCCCGGTGGCGCCTCCGGACTTCTTCGCAGGCGCCTCGCGACGGGGGGCGGCCGGGAGCTCCCCGCCGGCGCCCGCCACGGCCGGGACGGCCGCCGGGGCTTCGCCCGGCGTGGGGCCGGAGCCACCGTCGGGAACCCCCCTCGCGTCCAGGGCGCGCGCCACCATGAACAGCACCACCGCGAGCCCCACCGCGGCGACGCCCGCCCACGCGATCGGGTTGAAGGTCATGTTGAGGACGAACCTCACCACACCGGTCATGGCGAGACCCATCGGCAGCAGCGCCACCGATGCGGTGCGCAGCCCCGTCGCGTAGCGGCGGCGCCGGAAGGAGCGGTAGGCGAACCAGAGCCCCGCGGCGCTCAGCGTGCCGCAGACGGCGTAAATAAGCATCCCAAGCATGGTTCCATCCTGCCGCGCCGAGCCCCGATGGGCCATTGCCCGGCCGAATGTCAGGGACATTTCGGGGTGAGACGGCCCGCACCCCCGCCGCCGACGCCTCCCGGAGCACCGGCGCACCGCGCGCGGGAGGGAGAATACGGCCATGAACGATTCCCCCGGAGCCGCCGTCCTCGACGTGTGGTGCGACCTCCAGTGCCCCGACTGCCACCTCGCTCACGGTGACCTCATCGCGCTCCGCGAGCGGTTCGGCGACTCGCTGACCATCCGCCTGCGCCACTTCCCCCTCCCCCGCCATCAGCACGCACTGGCCGCCGCGCAGGCCGCGGAGGAGGCCTACGCCCAGGGCAGAGGCGACGACTTCGTCGCGGCGGTGCTGGCGCGCACCGAGGAGCTGGGAAAGCGGGGCCAGGCGACGCTGCTGACCGTGGCGGCCGAACTCGGACTCGACGCCGAGGAGATGGACACCGCGCTGATCGACGGCCGCCACATGCTGATGGTGGACGCGGACCAGGCCGAGGGTGCGGCCCTCGGCGTCACCGGGACGCCGACCTACCTCATCGACGGGCAGCGGCTCGACGGTGGCACGAGCCAGGAGGGGCTGCGGCAGCGGATCGCGGAGATCACCGAGTCCGTGCTCAGCCGATCCGCTTGACGGTGTTGACCGCGACCGTCCGGTAGCCGAGGGAGTCGTAGAGGCGCCGGGCCGGGGTGTTGTCGGCGAAGACGTGGAGGCCCAGCAGGCTGAGGCCGGCGGCGGCGCACACCCGCTCCGCCTCGACCATCAGGGCCCGGCCGAGCCCCTGGCCACGCCGCCCCTCCGAGACGTGCACCGAGTACACGTAGGAATCCGCGCCGTCGGGCAGCTCCCCGCCGTTGCGGACCCACAGGGCACCGGCACGGTCACCCCCGATCTCCAGCACCCGCAGGACCGTCCCCGGCGTCACCGGCCCCTCGGCGAGGAGCCGGGTGTACGCGCCGTCCGCCCGGCGGGCGGCGGCGGCTGCCGGGACACCGCGGTCGGTCCAGGCGCGGACGAAGTCCTCCCGCTCCGCGGCCAGCCAGTCCGGGTACTCGGCCGCCGTCATCTCCCGCAGCTCCGCCCCCTCCGGCAGGTCGGGCGCGGTCGCGCCCGGGGCGACCTCCTTGACCATGTTCCGGCTGCGCTCGACCAGCCCGAGCTGCTCGGCGAGGCCCGACGCGGCCTCTGCGCCGGCGTCGAGCCGCACCTCCAGGGTGCCGCAGCCCCAGCCACGCAGCACCTCCTCCGCCGCGAGGGCGGCGACGGTGCCGCGACCGCGGCGGCGGTCGGCGGGGTCCACGACGAGCTCGTGGATCCGGCCGATCGTGCCGGCCTCGGGGCCGGCGGGGTCGGCGGCCAGGTGGAGCCGTCCGGCGGGGCGGCCGTTGACCGAGATCGTGTAGCGGCGGGAGCGGACGCCCGCGGCGTCGCGCTCCTCGGGGCCGATGGGTCGCAGTGTGGTCGTCACCTCCGCATCCTCGCGCACGGCCTCGGCCGCGGACCAGCCCCCGCCGCGGATCGGGGTCCGGCGGGTGACCGGGCGCGTCAGGGGTCGATGTCGGCGGCGGACCGCTCGGCGAACACACGCATCGCCTCGGCGGTCACGGGCCCCGGGGCGCCCGGCAGGTCGCGGCCGTCGAGCCGGGCGACGGCCTGGACGTCCCGGGTCGTGGAGGTGAGGAAGACCTCCTCGGCACGTTCCAGCGCGTCCATCGGCAGCTCGGCCTCCTGTGCGCCGGTCCACTCCAGGACCAGCGCCCGGGTGACGCCGGCCAGCGCGCCCGAGGAGAGCGGCGGGGTCAGCGCCCGGCCGTCCATGACCACGAAGACGTTGGTGCCGGTGCCCTCGCACAGTGCGCCGGTGGTGTTGGGGAAGATCGCCTCGGTGGCGGCGCGGGCGCGCGCGGCGGCCAGGGCCACGACGTTCTCGCCGTAGGAGGTGGTCTTGAGTCCGCTGAGGGCGCCGCGTTCGTTCCGCGTCCACTGCACGGTGACGGCGGCGGTGGTGTCGGGGCGACGGGTGATGCCGAAGTGGGCGGCGAGGACGGTCGGGGTGACCTTCTCGTCGCGGTCGGACCCCATCGGCGCCCGCCCGCCGGTGTAGGTGAGGCGGAGCCGTCCCAGCGGGTGGGGCGTGGCGGCGACCGTCTCGTGGCAGGCGCGACGCAGTTCGTCGAGGTCGGGGGCGGGCAGACCGAGGCCTGCGGCGGACCGGGCGAGCCGGTCCAGGTGGCGGGTGAGGGCGAACGGCGCCCCGTCCACGGTCTTCACCGTCTCGAAGACGCCGTCGCCCACGGTGAGGCCGTGGTCGAAGACGGAGACGCCCGCCTCCTGCTCGGTCCGCAGCGTGCCGTTGAGCCAGATCCGCATGTGTGCCTCGCCTCGGGGATGTCGGTCGGCGGCCCCGCGCCCGGCCTGGACGGGCCGGGCGCGGGGCGCCGCGGCCTCCAGCGTAGGACGGACGTCCGGCACGCGCGCACGAGACGCCCGTGGCCCCGCCGGGCGGTCGCGGGCGGCTCAGCCGGCCGCGACGGTGAGGAGCCGGTCCGCCTTGAGTTCGGTCTCGCGCCACTCGTGGTCGGGGTCGGAGCCCCAGGTGATGCCGGCGCCGGTACCGAACCGCAGCAGGGGCGGGCCGTCGGCCGGTCGGTCGATCCAGAAGGTGCGGATCGCGACGGCCAGGGTGCCGGTGCCCCGGTCGGCGTCCACCCAGCCGATCCCGCCGCAGTACGGGCCGCGGGGTGCGGTCTCCAGGGCGTCGATGACGGCGAGGGCGCTGGACTTGGGCGCGCCCGTCACCGAACCGGGCGGGAAGGTGTGCTCCAGCAGCTCCGGCCAGCCGGCACCGGGGCTGAGGCGACCGCGCACGGTGGAGACGAGATGGACGAGCCCGGGGTGCTTCTCGGTGACGCACAGTTCGGGGACGGTGACGCTCCCCGGGACGCAGACCCGGCCGAGGTCGTTGCGGACGAGGTCCACGATCATCACGTTCTCGGCGTGGTCCTTGGGGAGCAGTTCGCCGGCGGTGGGCGCGGTGCCCTTGATCGGGCCGGACTCGACGGTGTCGCCGGCGCGCCGCAGGTACAACTCCGGTGAGGCGGTCGCGATCTCCACCCCGTGGCGCGGCAGCCGGACGGTGCCCGCGTGGGGTGCGGGGTTGCCGCGCGCCAGGTGGGCGGTGAGGGCGTCGATGTCGGCGTCGGGTTCCACCTCGGCGGTCAGGACACGGCAGAGGTTGGCCTGGTAGACCTCGCCGGCGGCTATGTGCTCACGGATGCGCCGCACCCCGGCGGTGTAGGCGGCGCGGTCGAGCGAGCTGCGCCAGCCGTCGGGAGCGGGGCCGTGCCAGCGGCCGGGTGACGGTACCGGCGCGGGTCGCACGTCGCCGAACCGCGCGCAGACCAGCCCGCCGTCGTACCGCGCGGCCACCGCCCACCAGCCGCTGGAGGACAGGGCACCCGGGTCGTCGGTCACGTCGCGGAGGTCGGTGGCGAGGAGGCCGCCGAAGCGGGCCATGGGGGCGATGTCGTGCACGCGAGCGAGTCTAGGACGGGGGTCCGCACGACGGCCCGTGGGCGGGTCCGCCGCACGTGGTGTGGGGAACCGGGTTTGAGCTGTCACCGGAATCGGATAGAGTTCACCACGTCGCCGGGAAGCGTGAGCGGACCGGAACGGCAATGCGGACGTAGCTCAGTTGGTAGAGCACCACCTTGCCAAGGTGGATGTCGCGAGTTCGAGTCTCGTCGTCCGCTCTCGAGGGGCCTGCCCCTCGTGGTGGAGTGGCCGAGAGGCGAGGCAACGGCCTGCAAAGCCGTCTACACGGGTTCAAATCCCGTCTCCACCTCGGACGATTAGCTCAGCGGGAGAGCGCTTCCCTGACACGGAAGAGGTCACTGGTTCAATCCCAGTATCGTCCACCACCGGCAGCGGCCGGGGAACCAACGGTTCCCCGGCCGCTGTGCTGTTCGCGCTGTGCCCGGGCGGTTCGCACCGCGTCCGCGGTGGGTGCAGGAGACCGGCGGGCGCCGAGCATGACGGTGGCCGGGGAACCGTTGGTTCCCCGGCCACCGTGCCGTCCGACACCCCCGTCCCCACGGGGCCGTCATCCGGTGCGAGCAGACCCGGCCGCTCTTCCGGGTCCGGGTGTCACCACCCGATCGCACCGGCCACGGACGACACCTGTGTCACGACCGCCTCCACGCCGCCGAACAGCACGGCGAGCGCGAGGGCGAACGGAAGCACCATGGCGAGCGCGACGAGGGGGTGGCGGCGGCCGTTCGCCTGGCCGTACTCCAGCGGCCGGTCCTTCACCGCTGCCGCCGACGGTGCCGCCTGGGCCATTCCCGCCACCTCCTGCTCGCCGCCTGGTCGGTCTCCCCGACGGTCCGACCGGGGCCGGGGCGTGGGGAGTTGTCACGTGGTCGCGGCGGGCGATCGGCCTCGGGGGGCGAGTACAACGGACCGCCCGCCGCTGGTTCCCACGTTATGGCGGAGGCGTCCCCGCCGTCGTCACCCCGCCGTACCGTCCCGGCGCCTCCGGGAGTATGACGACCGGGGTGCGGTGTCGTCCTGAAGGTGGACTCCCGCTCCCCCGTCTCAGGGTTGTCCCCCAAGGGCGCGTCGGGTGCGCGGCCTGTCGGCGGCGGGGGCCCTCAGTCCGTAAGCTGTCCGCGACAGTGCAACCGGCCGGCGACGGGGATGGACATGGCGATGATGCGGCTGCGACGCGAGGACCCGCGGGTCGTCGGCTCGTTCCGGCTGCACCGGCGCCTGGGGGCCGGCGGCATGGGCGTGGTCTACCTGGGCTCGGACCGGCGCGGTCAGCGGGTGGCGCTGAAGGTGATCCGTCCCGACCTCGCCGAGGACCCCGAGTTCCGGTCGCGGTTCGCGCGCGAGGTCTCGGCGGCCCGCCGCATCCGTGGTGGCTGCACCGCGCGGCTGGTCGCCGCGGATCTCGACGCGGCGAAGCCCTGGTTCGCGACCCAGTACGTGCCGGGCCCCTCCCTCCACGACCGGGTGGCTGCGGACGGCCCGTTGCCGGCGGCGGAGACCGCCGCGATCGGCGCCGCGCTGGCCGAGGGGCTGGTCGCGGTCCACGAGGCGGGGGTCGTCCACCGCGACCTGAAGCCCTCCAACATCCTGCTGTCGCCCAAGGGGCCGCGGATCATCGACTTCGGGATCGCCTGGGCGACGGGTGCCTCCACGCTGACGCACGTGGGCACCGCGGTGGGGTCGCCGGGCTTCCTCGCCCCCGAGCAGGTCCGCGGGGTGGCCGTCACCCCGGCGACCGACGTGTTCTCGCTGGGGGCGACGCTGGCGCACGCGGCGCTCGGCGAGTCGCCCTTCGGTGAGGGGAGTTCGGAGGTACTGCTCTACCGGGTGGTGCACGAGGAGGCGCAGCTGCGGGGCGTGCCGGCGGCCCTGGGCCCGCTGCTGCGCGCCTGCCTGGCCAAGCAGCCGGAGGAGCGTCCGACCACCCTGCAGCTCTCGATGCGGCTGAAGGAGATCGCCACGCGCGAAGCCCGGGGCGCCGGGCTGGGCATGCAACGGCAGGCCGCTGCCGTGGCGCCGCGGGAGACTCCGGCCTCGGCCGCGCCGCGCCGCTCCGCCGCCC
>NZ_JAAVJB010000059.1 GCF_012034385.1 Streptomyces spiramenti | reverse complement strand
GGGGGCACCGTCGCGTGCGGCACCCGTCCGACCCCGCGCGACGGTACGCACGGCACCCGCGCCCGGTGCGGTCCGGGGCGGGCGCGGGCGCCGCGGCGTCCGGGCACCGGTCGGGGGTGGCCGCTTCGGGAGAGCCGGGTTGACACGCCCGAACGCGTGACCGGCTTCCAGCACGGTCGTGACGGCCCCGAGCTCCGCCGGTGCGACCGGTCCGTGGGGGGAATCGTGCAGATCGGGGTGGGTTTCGTGTCGCGCGGCACCGAGCGGGGACAGACCGGACGCCGCCGTCGGAGTGCAAAGATTTCGACTTCCCGTTCTCCGTCGGTCAACTATTCGGGCGAATCTGGTGTCCTTTGATAACGACACGGCAACGCTGGGCAAGAGACCACGGCCCGCGCCGGGGCTCTCCGGGCGGGGCGGATGGGAGTGTGGGGTCATGACGGATTCCCTGTCACGGGGCACCGTGGGAGCGGCCGGGCCGGTGGGCCGGGGTGAGTACCCGCAGGCGGCGGGGGGCGCCGCCCCGGGTGCCGTGACGGGTCCCGATGCCGTTCCGGGTGCGGCGGTGGACGGGGGCGGTCCCGAGTCGCCCGCACCGGAGACGTCCGAGGCGCCGGTCGAGGCGCCGACCGTCGAGCCGGGACCGCTCGCGCTCGTCGTGAGCGGCGTCGTCCGGGACTCCCTCGGGGTGCTGCTGCCGCGGGCGGTCGTCACCCTCACCGTCCCCGGCGAGGGCGGTCGACAACTGGCGAAGACGCGCAGCGCCGCCGACGGCGCCTTCAGCGTGACGGCGCCGGGCCGGGGTGACTACCTTCTCGCTGCCTCCGCTCCCCAACTCGGCGAGGAGCGGCTGTTGTTGCGACTGGAGGACCACTCCGTCGAGGTCGAGTTCCGGGTGCCCGTCCCCGGCGCCGTAGCCGACTGACCACGGGGCGAGTTGTGGCCGGTCCGTTGTCCCCCGGCTGGTGCATGGGTGACTCCCCTGTGATTGGCTGGCCCTCGCGCATAGGTCCGAGGCAAGAGAGGCAACCGTAGTGCGAGCGTTGGGGGCCAAAAAAGGCATAGGCATTGGCCTTGCCGTAGGTCTGGTAGTCGTAGCACTGGGAGGGTGGCTTCTCTTCCGGTCCAGTGGGGACACCAAGGAACCGATTGTGGTGGGTGTCACCGACCGGGTGGACAGTCTCGACCCGGTGGCGACCTATTCGTCCGGAGCCTGGGACCTGTACAGCAACATCTACCAGGGGTTGTTGACGATCAGCACCGGCTCGGAGGAGCCGGTGCCGGACGCGGCCGAGAGCTGCGAGTTCACCGACAACGCGTACCAGGTGTACCGATGCACCCTCCGTGAGGGGCTGAAGTTCACCTCGGGGCGTGATGTCACACCGGAGGACGTCGTGTTCTCCGTCGAGCGGTTCCACGTCATGGCTGACCGTCAGCAGGCCGATTCGGAGGACGACTCCATCGCCGACGAGGACAAGTTCCGCGTCAGCGGCCCGATTCAGCTGGTCCGCGGGGTCGATGCCGTCCGCACCGACGGCATGGACGTCATCTTCGAACTGTCCGAACCGGACGTGACGTTCCCGTTCAAGATCGCGGGCGGCGTGGGTTCCATCCTCGACCGCGAGGAGTACGCGGAGGACGAGCCGACAGAGGTCGCCGTCGGGTCCGGCCCGTACCGGATGACGGACTTCTCCGACTACGACGAGGAGTCCGAGACCGCCGGACAGGCTGTCCTGGAGCCGAACCCGGACTACAAGGGCGCGCTGAAGATCAGCGACTACCCGGTCACCGTGAAGTTCTACGGCACCTCCGCCGATCTCGAAGAGGCATGGCGGAGCGGCGATATCGACGTCAACGGCGGCAAGATGGAGCCGGAGGACATCCAGCGGATCGACCGCAACGACCTGGACATCCGGTACTCGGAGACCACCGGTCTGAGCATTCGCGCGCTGGTCAGCACCATGGACAGTGGTTCGCCGCTGGCCGACAAGGAACTCCGCAAGCTCGCCGCGATGTTGATCGACCGCGACGCCATCGCCCGCGATGTGCGGCTGCACACAGTCGAGCCGGCCTACTCGCTGATCCCGGTCGGCGTCACCGGTCACGGCACGCCGTACTACGACCTGTACTCGCAGGAGAGCATCGACGACGCCATCGACGACGTGATGGCCTCGGGCACCAGCCTGCCGGTGAGGATCACCCTCGGGTACGCGGCCAGCGTCAACGAGCCCGAGGCCGAACTGGTCGTGCAGCAGTTGGAGGCAGAGGGCGTCTTCGACGTGACCCTGGTGGAGGGTGAAACACCCGGCTCGCTGCCGGGCGCCATGGCGAGGAAGGAACTGGACGCCTACCTCATCGGCTGGCGCCCCGACTTCACCGACCCGGACACCTACACCGACGCGCTGCTCAGCTCCGACTCCGCACTGGCCCACGGCCTGGAGAGCGAGGAGATGGCCGAGCTGATGCAGCAGACCCGCAGCGAGCTGGACCGCGGCAACTCGGGCGAGCTGTTCCGCGACATCCAGATGCTGGCTGCGGAGGAGGCCGTGGTGGTGCCGATCTGGCAGGACCGCACCTTCGTGATCGCCGACCGCGCGATCACCGGTCTCCAGCATCTGCGGGACGCCGGCGGGCAGTTCCGCCTCTGGGAGCTCGAACGCTTCTGACGCGGCGCCGTCCTCGACGGCCCGTCCGCCGCAAGGCCGACCGACGGCCCCTGTCCACCGCACCCCGTGCGGCGGACCGGGGCCGTCCGGCGTTCCGGACCGGTCCACCGCACACCCCGCCCCGCGCCGGTCGCGCCGCACACAGCGGCAGTTACCGGCCAGTTTCGTGGGGTGTGGGGCTGCCGTGGGGGGTGGTGCGCCGGTCACCGGGCCGGCCCGCCCCGTCATGCGCCCCAGCCCTGCTCGGCCCGTCCGCGGCACCGGCGTGCCATGCTTCGGCCATGGCACGTCTGCGGCACACCACCACCCTCCGCGCGGTCCCGCACGCCGAACTGACCGCGCTCCTCGCCCAAGTGCTCGACGTACTGGGCCGCACCCGTGGCGTCGACGGCCTGGTCGTCGCGGAAGACGGCCGCACCGTGCCGGACGTGCTGGCCCTCGGCGGCGGCCACCTCCGGCCCGGCGCCTCCTACCGTTTCCAGGAGGCGGGCGCCGCCCGGCCGGGCGGCGGCCCGGCCCACGAGGGTGAGACCACCGATGTCACCGTCACCGACTGGGACGCCGGGCGCGGTATCGCCCTGACCGTGGAGTCCGGCGAGTTCGCGGGCGAAGCACGCCTGACCACTCCGGCCGACCCGGTGCTGCTGACGGTCGACGGTGCCGCCACCGCACCGGCCGGGCCCGGCCCGCTGGGGGTGCGCCGCATCACGGCGGCGCTCCGCGTCGACATCGACGAGTGGTACCGCGCGGAGGGTTCGACAGCGGTGGTGGCCCGCGCCGACCACCCGCTGGGCCGACTCCGGTTGGAGCTGGCGGCGACGCACGTCCGGTTGGCGGACGGCGACGGCGACGGCGACGGTGACGGTGACGGCTGGCGGGTGGCGGTGACGTTGACGCTGCGGGGTCGCGGTCCGGCGCGGTTGCTGCTCGCCCCGGCGCTGCTGGCGTTCCGAGGAAGGCTGCGGCACCGGCTGGTCGCGGCGGTCGAGGACACGGCGACCACGTGGCACGTGGCGTTCCTGCCCTGGCTGGGCCGGCCGCGCGAGCAGCGGCGTCGCGATCTGCTGGAGGAGCTCTGCGCGCCGCGCGCCCTCGGCGACGCCTCGGCTCCCGACGGCAATCCGGACACCGCTCCCGGCGGGGGTCCCGGCGCGGGTCCCGGCCCCGGGGTCTCTGACGGGCCCGGAGCCTGACGCGGCGCCGTCACCCGGGGCACAGCGCCCGGGTCGGCGTTGCCCGCTCCGGGGGCCGGTCCGGGGCGGCCGGTGCCGTGTCGGCCGGGTCAGAGCACCTTGCCGGGGTTGAGGACACCGGCCGGGTCGAAGACCTCCCGCAACCGTCGCTGCATCTCGACACCCACCGGGCCCATCTCCCTCGCCAGCCACTCCTTCTTCAGCACACTCACCCCGTGCTCCCCGGTGATGGTGCCGCCCAGCTCCAGCCCGAGCGCCATGATCTCGTCGAAGGACGCGCGGGCGCGGCGGCCCTCGTCCGCGTCGGCAGGGTCGAAGCAGACCGTGGGGTGGGTGTTGCCGTCCCCTGCGTGCGCGCACCCTCCGATCGTCAGGCCGTGGCGCTCGCCGATCGCGGCGACGCCGTCCAGCAGGTCGGCGAGGCGGTCTCGCGGCACGCACACGTCGTCGATCATGGAGGCGCCCTTGACCGCGTCCAGCGCGACGAGCGCCGACCGGCGTGCAGCCAGCAGCAGTTCGGACTCCGCGGCGGTGTCCGCCGGTACGACCGTCGTGGCCCCGGCCGCCGAGCACAGGTCGCCGAGCACCGACAGCTCGGCGGCGGGATCCGGCCCGTCCGAGCCGATCAGCAGCAGGGCCTCGGTGGTCTGCGGCAGGCCCATGGAGAGCAGCGCGTTCACGGCACGGATGCTGGTGCGGTCCATCAGCTCCAGCATCGCCCGGATGCCCCGCCGTGCCCGCCGTGCCCGCCGGGGCTCGCTGTGCCCGCTGTGCTCGCCGGGCGCTGTCCACCAGCGGGCAGTGGCGGGACCGAGCACCGCGAACGGCGCGGCGTGGGCCCCGCGGGTCGGCGCATCGACGGTGACGGGTCACGAGTGGTGGTGTTCCCGCCTCGGGACGGCGGCGCGGTGAGCCCGCAGGGCGGCATTGAGGGTGGCGACGTCGTCGGTGGTGAGATTGCCGAGGTGGACGAGATAGCCGGACCGACGGCACCCGTCGCAGGGGTCGAGGACGTCGATGTCGTCCAGGCGTACACCGAGATCCTTGACGTGGTTGAACAGCTCGCGGGCGGCGTCCTCGGCCGCCTCGCGGTCGGAGTTGGCGAAGCTGATGTCTTCGAACACGGTGGTTCCTCGGGGCGGTGGTCGGTCAGACGGACGGCGAGCGGGTGGGAGCCACGGCGCCCGGGTGCCCTGGTCGAGGGAACCGCAGCGCGCGGGGGTGGCGGCGGACAGGGCGGGCGGAGATGGAGTAGAGGACTTCGACGGCGCCCCCGGTGCCCGCCCCGGGGGCGCCGGGGCGCTGACCGACAGCGCAGATCCGGTCCGGGCCGCAGGTGTTGACGGAGACCGGACGCCCGGCGAGCAGCGCCGCGAGCTGCACGCGAAGGTAGGCCGTGTCGGCGGCCCAGTCGCGGAACACGGACGCGGCCTCGCAGCCGGGCCCGAGCGCGTGGCCGAGGCGCAGCCCTTCCTGCCGTATCCAGGTGAGCGCACCCCACGCACCCGGCGCCCACCAGCCGCCGAGGTGCCACTCGCCGCCGGCGTCCGGCGACCGGGCCACCGTCTCGGCCCAGTAGCCCTGCACCCGCCAGGCGGCGGCCAGGGGGCCGTCCGCGTCGGTCACCGGCCCGTCGAGCGACGACGTTCGTCGCACCGAGGGCCGGTCGCCGTTCGAGGTCGGCTTCACCGCTTCTCCAGTCGTGACAGGTGAGCGTCGATCTGAGCTCCGAGGAGCGCGCTCCGGGTGACGAGGTCGGCGAGCGTCGGTGCCGGAGCTGCCCGGTCGTCGGGGTGCGGCTCCGCCGAGCTGCCCGCACCGACCTCGGCCGGTTCATTCACGCGTGGGCAATCGGCGAGACATTTCTGATACTTCATCAGCAGATCACGCTCTTTGTCGGTTCTGACAACGCCTGGTGACTCCATGTGCTTCGATGGTTGCGTGTGGCCACGGTGGCGCGCCAGGGAGTCGGGTTGGACAGCTGGTGCTGTCCATGGAGAGCGGGAGCGGGGGAACCGTCATGAGGAGCGAGTCGCCGGCGGTGGACGCCAGGGGCGACGGTGCGTCGCCACTGGGAGCGTTCGGGCGCGAAGTGAGGCTGGAGCGCGAGCGTCTGGGGATGACACGTGCCGAGTTGGGGAACCGGGCGCACTGCGGGTACTCGCTCGTGGCGAAGATCGAGTCGGGGGACCGGGTGGCGGTGAGGGAGTTCGCCGAGGCTTGCGACGAGGTCTTCCCGCACGCCAACGGGCGGTTCGTGCGGTTGTGGGAACTGGTGCTGATGTTCGCCTACCCGAGCTGGTTCCGCCCCTACGTCCGGCTGGAGCAGACCGCCACCATCATTCGTGCGTACCACCCGATTCTGGTGCCGGGGCTGGTGCAGACCGAGGGGTACGCGAGGGCGATCTTCCAGGGGAGGCGGCCACCGAACCTGGACGACCTGGTCACGGCGAGGATGGAGCGCCAGCGCATTCTGGCGAGGGAGGAGCCGCCTCGTCTCTGGCTGATCCTCGAAGAGGGCGTACTGCGGCGAGGTATCGCCGAACCCTCCGTCATGGCAAGACAGTTCGAGCAGCTGCGCCGCATCGCGACCAACCCGCACCACGTGGTGCAGTTCATCCCCGGCAGCACCGCCAGCTACCCGGCGGTCGGCTACCCCTACAGCGTCCTGTCGTTCGACGAAGGCGCCGACGTCGTGCACGCCGACGGGTTTCCGGCCGGTCATGTCATTGCCGAATCCGACGCTGTGAGGACGGCGCGGCGAGCCTATGATCTGCTCAAGGCCACAGCGTTGCCGCCCGAGGAGTCGGTCGCGCTGCTCGACTCCGTACTGAAGGAACTGACATGACCGAGGTGTACCTGCCCGCCGCCACCGCCTGGCGCTCGTCCACCTTCAGCGGGGACAACGGTGGTGACTGCCTGGAGGTGGCCGACGGGGTGCCGTCGGTGGTGCCGGTGCGCGACTCGAAGGCGCCCGGCGGCGCGGTGCTGCTGGTCGAGCACGCGGCCTGGTCCGCGTTCGTGGCGGTCGTGAAGCGCCGCGACCTCGCGAGCTGACGGCCGCGGTCTCCACCCGACGGGCGCCATGCCGGAGTTCGGCGGAGCGAGCGACATCCGCCGTGCGCCGCGCTGACGCCTCTGTCCGGCACCGGTGACCCCCGCCCGCGCGGGGAGAGCCGGCCGACGGTCCTCTCCGTGGGCGCAAGGTCAAGCTGTCGAGCGAATCATCACCGTGAGACGGGGCGAGGCCGGCGACGGCCGGCTGTGGCCGATGTCCTCGTACCCGTGCGTTCGCTGCCCAAGACCGCCGGGTCGCGCCATCGCCCGGGGTGCTCCCGAGTGATGGCGCGCACCGGCACCGGCTGGAGTGGGTCAGCTGTCGTAGTCACCGTCGGTGATCTCGATCACGAGATCCGACACGCACAGAACCCCACATCCCAAACAGAAGAGTCGAGTTCGACTGATAGGCGGCGCCCCGTATCCCGTGGCTCCACCATGTACCCGAACCCGCGGCGATCACGAAGCGACTGTGCGTCGCGGCTTCGACGTCCTGTGGTTCCTCGCCCACGCGAGGCCGGCCGCCGGTCCACCCGGACGCGGCCACCGACCGCAAGACTTCGGCCGCAATCTCCGACGGCCATCCCGCCCCCGGCCCGCCGTCCAGGGCCAGGGGCGGTCCGGCGGCAACGCCTCGATCCCCGCCCACCGGGCATCGGTCGACGACACACGTCGACCAACGATCAGATCATCCGGAGGAACGCCCGGGCGAGCGGCGGACGGAGGAGTGCGCCCCGGTCGTCATTCCATGCCCTTCTTGCCCGGTGTCCAGAACGGTTTGGTCAGGACCGCACGCCGGTCCCAGCCCGCTTCCCGGAGCACCTGCCGCACTGCTTGCACGTCCCGTGCCTCTCCGGCGACATAGGCGATCCCGCCGAGTGCGGGGGAGAGTCGTCGTACCGCGTCCGGCAGTGACGTCTCGCCCCGGAGCACCCAGTCCAGCCGGTCGCCGCCCTTCAGGGGCAGCCGGTCCGTGGCTGTCGCCGTCTCGATGCACCCGGAGACCGCGGCGTCCCCGGGTAGTGCCGCGAGCATCGCACCGAACGCGACCGAGGCCGTCTCGTCGCCGACGAAGAGGTGGTGGGCGGCGTCGGGGTGCAGCGTGAAGGTACCTTCGGGGCGTCGCAGCCGCACCTGTTCGCCCGGTGCGATGGTGTGGCCCCACCGGGCGCCCGGTCCGCCCGGGGTGTGGTCCAGTACGCACAGCTCGACGACGCCGGACGGGTCGTAGTGCCAGATCGAGTACGTACGGAGGGTGAGTCCGCTCACCAGGACACGCACCTGCTGGCCCGGCTGGACCTCCAGGCCGGCGAGTTGTCCGCTCTCGATGCGCAGCCGACGTATGCGGGCGGTCAGCTGCTCGGCCTCCGTGACGGTGCCGCGTACGGTCAGAAGATCGAGGAGGGGGTTCAGGACAGCGGGCATCAAGGCTCCTCAACGGGCCGGCGTGTCGTACTCAGCGGGAGGAAACACGCGATAGTACGCGTGTGTGCGGGTGGGGCGGCATCTCCGTGACCGGGCACACGCCAGGGCCGTGCCGGCCCGCGGAATCCAGTGCCCGAGCCTCCATCGTGTGCAGCCGGGAGACCCGCGGGGGAATCCGCGGCCCGCGCGCCGCCGGCTCCCGTCCGGTACGTGTCCAGCCGGCAGCACCGGAGGCGTTGTCGGCCTGGAGCGCGAGATGGTTGTTGCCGGCGGCACGACGTCTGACCGGCGAACCGGCGAAGCCGCCGCGCGGCCGGGCCGTCGGGGTCAGGCGCTGATCGAGCGGAGCCAGGCGACCTGTTGGGCGATGGCGGGGCCGGCGTGCGGGGTGGTGGCGGGGATCATCGTCGAGTGGTGGCGGCCACCGGAGGTCACACCCACCTGGATGTAGCCCGTCGTCCGCTCCTCGCGCATCAGCAGGAAGAGCAGACCCAGAAGGCAGAAGACCGCGAAGACGCAGGCGAGGACGATGCCGGTGGTGGTGATGGCCTTCTCGGTGCGGGAGAGGTCGTTGAACGTCCAGACCGCGCCGCGCAGCGGCATCGGCCCGGCGGGGGTGAGCACCGCGTCCGGCATCACCGTGATGTCGCCGATGTAGAGCAGCGGCGCGCCCTGCTGACCCTGCGGCGCCACGGGCGGCTGCTGGGGGCCCGTTCCGTAGGCGCCCGGGGCGTAGGGGCTCGACTGCTGCCCCTGCGACTGCGGTCGCGGGGTTCCGTATCCGCCCTGGGCCGGGTAGGGGCCTTTCGTCAGGTCCACCGGCGGCGGCCGGTGCGGCTGCTGTGAGTCGGGACCCCACTGGTAGCCGTGCGGATCGCCCTGGTTCATCCGAAACCCCCACTGCACTGCCGCGCCGCGGAACGGCCCCACGGTGCCCGCTACGAGGTTACGACAAGGCGCCCGGCGACATCGGGCAGGACCCGTAACAGCTCTGTACCGGCGGTGACGTTCCGGTGGGCGCGGGCCGGGGCACAATGCGGGGACGGGAACGCCGGGGGCGGCCGGGCGGGGCGGTGGGGCCCCGGGTGGCACGCGCCCGCCGGCGAGGGGCAGGGCCCCGCTGCTCCCGGGGGGAAGAATGCGGAAGTTCGTTGCGGACCGTCGCGTCGCCGACTGGGTGGCATCGGCGCTCGGCGGTGTGGTGCTCGTCGTCGCGGTGCGGCTGCTGGCGACCGTCGACCGGGTCGACGCGCTCGTGCGTTCTGGAGAAGGAGGGGCCGCCCAGGCGGCACCGTGGTTGGCCGCCTGGGCCCCCGGGCCGCCGACATCGGCCGACCCGGCGGCGGCGCTGGGAATCCTCGGCCATCCGGGGGCGGGGTGGGTGTCGACCCGCGGCCTGCTGCTGGGGGTGTTGTTCGTCCTGGGCTGCCGGCTCGCTCTGCGGTACCTTCCGCCGACGCCGCGTCACGCCGCGTGGGCTGCAGTCGCCTGCTGGGCCGCGGTGGCACCCGCCGCGGTGCTGAGCACCGTGGCGGTGGTGGTGATGGCCGCGCCATCGGGCGCGGACCTGCGGTTCGTCGTCGTCATCGACTCCTACGACGCGTTGGCGCTCCCCATCGCGCTCGCGGCACCGGTCGCCGTCCTGGTGATCGGGGTGGCGCTGTCGGCGCGAACGCTCGCGGGCCGGGCGGCTCCCGGCCGTTCGGCGGTGCACGAGGGACGTGGCACCGCGCAGGGAGCCGGCCCGCATCCCGGGCTGCTTCCCGGGTGGCCCGTGTCCGTCCGTGCCCGGCGGGGTGCGGTGGGTGCGGCCACCGGGACGCTGGTCCTGGCGGCCGGTGTCGGGGGAGCGGCCGAAGCGGAACCCCCGTGGTTGTTCAGCATCCCCTCAGATTCGTGGATGGTGCTGGGACGCTTCCTCGTCCCTGCCCGGTGGTCGATCGGGCTTCTCGCCCCGGACGATCCAGGAGTCGTGAACCGGTTGGCCGGCATCGTCGGCGCGGTGCTGTACGTCCTGCTGTTCGCGCTCCTGTTCCGGCTGGTGCTGCCGCGGATCACGGAGCGCACCCCGCAGGCGCTCGCGGTCACCGGCGCCTGGGTCTCCGTCGCCGCCGGCAGCGTCGCGCAGGCCGTCGGGGCTCTGGCCCTGTACGGCACCTTCCCCCACCACTCGACCTCCGACGGCTGGTCGCTCGCCGTCTGGTGCTTCCGGCCCGTCACCGCCTTCTCCGCCGGTCTCACCGTCTGGGGAGCGGTCGCCGGTTGCGCCGCCTGGGGCGTGCTGCGGTGTGCGAAGGACCGGTCCGGGGCCACGGCCCCGGACGATGCGGACCGTGGACAGGACGACGGGCCGGAGGACGACGAACTCGTCCTCACCGGGCGCTGAACCCCGGGCGGTCGGCACCACTCACGGGGCAGCTCAGCGCTCTTGGGCCGCCTCGACCAGGACCCGGGTCAGCTCGGCCGGGGCGGACAGCATCGGCCAGTGGCCGGTCTCCAGCCGCACCAGTCGCCACCGCCCCGCCGCGAGCGGCTCGGAGGCCGCCGCCGGGGGCTCGTCGCCGTCCAGCAGGCACTTCACGTAGGTCGAGGGGAGCTCGCCCGCCGGACGGGACAGCCGCGCCGGTTCCGTCAGCGTGGCGCCCGGGTGCGGCGTGCCCCCCACCACCAGCCGCTCCACCGCCTCCGGGTCCAGTCCCTGCCCCGCGTAGTCCGCCGCCGCCGGTGGCGGCCACCGGCCGTCGTGGGCCGCCAGCGCCGGCTCGACCAGTGCGCGGCCGTCCGACCAGGAGTCCACGAACGCCTGCCCGTCCACGGGGACGTTGGCGTCGACGTACACCACCCGCCGCAGCCGCTCACCGATCCGCTCCGCCGCCTGGCCGACCGGGACGCCGGAGTAGCTGTGCCCCACCAGGACGACGTCCCCGAGGTCCAGCCGCTCGACGGCGCCCACGATGTCGGCCACGTGGTCCTGCTGCCCGGCCGACTCCCCGCCGCGCTCCGCCAGGCCGCCCAGCGTCAGCGGCAGCGCTCCGTGGCCCGCGGCGCGCAGCGCCGGGGCGACCTCCGCCCAGACCCAGGCGCCGAGCCAGGCACCGGGCACGAGTACGAATTCCGTCATGCCGGGCACGCTAGCGCGCTCCGCCGACAGTCGCCGCCGGGAGACGCCCGGACGGCGGCCCGCCGCGGTCGCCACCCGCGCCCCGTAGGGCGCTCGCGGACGGCGACGAGATCCTGGCACGGCTCACGTGTCCCGATCCGGGACGGTCCCGTGGTGCCCCCGGGTGCGGATGCCCCGCGGTCATCCGTGGTCCACGGCGGAGGGGCTCTTCCGGAGATCGGCCGTGGCCCGTGGAGAAACGCGGATGCGTGGCATTCCCGACGGGAACGCCACGCATGCGAGAAGGCGGAATCGTCTTCCGAGATGTCGCGTCACTGCACCCGGGGGTCCGTCACCTCGGTGATCTCGATGTGGATCTGCGAGCCGTCGGTGGTGATCTCGTACCCGGGCTGTTCGCCGTACTCGGACTCGATGCCGATCACGAGCTCTATCGTGCCCTCGAACCTGCCGAAGGGCTTGACGTGGGCGACGGCGCCGTCGAACTTGGCCTCTTCGGGGGCATCTGTGTCGAGGCCGTGCCCCTCGGTGAGGGTGAACCGGAGGAACCAGTCGCCGTCGACCTCGATCGGCTCGTCGGGGAAGTCGCCGGCGGTGAAGTAGACGGGGGCCACGAACCGGTCCCACTCGTACTCCGGGGCGTCGCCGTCGAACTCCAGGACCACGGTCTCGGAGTCCTCGCCCTCCTCCACCGTGATCTCCGTGAGGGGGCCGGGCGTGGTGTCGCTGTCGGTTTCCTCCGCGGTCATCTGCACATCCGGCTCCTCCTCCTGGCCCTCGTCCTGCGTGGTCGACTCAGAGGACTGCGACGTCTCGTCGTCGGAGCCGCTTCCGCATGCCGACAGTGCCAGCACGGACGCCGCCGCTATCGCCGTGTACCGAACGCCTGCTGCCCGAGCGCTCCGCATTCGCTTCCCCTCCAGATGTCCCCGGGGCCGGTCCTCCCGGCCCGTCCCGCAGCATGCTTCCGGCTCCGAATCACGCTCCCCGGGACGACACGCCGCACGCACGGAACCCCAACCTGCAAACAAATAAGTCGAGTTGGGCTGAACAGCGCACCCCGGTTCCGCAAGGTTCCACCACGGAGCAAGACTCACGGTCATGAAGCCGCAACGATGCGTCCTGGTCGTCGGCGTGCCCGCCTCCACCGCCTGCCCCCACCGCTCGCGCACCCCGCCCGCGAAGGCCCGCCGCCCGCAGATCTTCGGCCACGATCCGCCACGGACCCGCCCCGCCCCCACGCCCCCCGCCGAACGCCGAACACCTCGCGGCCCCGCATGAGGGCCCGACCGGCGCCGGACACCGCCGGTGCCGCCGAACAGACGGGGGCGGGCCGCTGGGAGAGAACTCCCGCGACCCGCCGCCGTCGGACGGTGCGCGCTCGGCGCACCGGGAAACCGCCTCAGAAGCGCCGGGTGATCAGCGCCTGCTTCACCTCGGCGATGGCCTTGGTGACCTCGATGCCACGGGGGCACGCGTCCGTGCAGTTGAACGTGGTGCGGCAACGCCACACGCCGTCCTTGTCGTTCAGGATCTCCAGCCGCTGCTCCCCGGCCTCGTCACGCGAGTCGAAGATGAAGCGGTGCGCGTTGACGATCGCCGCCGGGCCGAAGTACTGGCCGTCGTTCCAGAACACCGGGCACGAGGAGGTGCACGCGGCGCACAGGATGCACTTGGTGGTGTCGTCGAACCGCTCGCGGTCCGCGGCCGACTGCCGGCGCTCGCGCGTCGGCTCGTTCCCGCTGGTGATCAGGAACGGCATCACGTCGCGGTACGCCTGGAAGAACGGCTCCATGTCGACGATGAGGTCCTTGAGGACGGTCAGGCCCTTGATCGCCTCGACGGTGATCGGCTTGGCCGGGTTCAGGTCCTTGATCAGCGTCTTGCACGCCAGCCGGTTGCGGCCGTTGATGCGCATGGCGTCCGAACCGCAGATCCCGTGAGCGCAGGAACGGCGGAACGTGAGAGTGCCGTCCTCCTCCCACTTGATCTGGTGCAGCGCGTCGAGGACGCGCTCCTTGGGATCGATGTCGATCACGAAGTCCTGCCAGCTCGCATCCGCGGAGATCTCCGGGTTGAAGCGGCGGATGCGGAAGGTGACAGTGATCTTGTGCGAGGCGGCGCTGTCGGCGGCGCCGGCCTCCGGCTTCTCGACGGTGGCGGTGCTCATCAGTACTTACGCTCCATCGGCTGGTAGCGGGTCTGGACGACCGGCTTGTAGTCCAGCCGGATCGAGTCGGTGCCCTCGGTGTCGACCTCGCGGTACGCCATGGTGTGGCGCATGAAGTTGACGTCGTCGCGGTCCGGGTAGTCCTCCCGGTAGTGACCGCCGCGGGACTCCTTGCGGGCCAGGGCGGAGACGACCAGCACCTCGGCCAGGTCGAGCAGGTTGCCCAGCTCGATGGCCTCCAGCAGGTCGGTGTTGAACCGCTTGCCCTTGTCCTGCACCGAGATGTTCTTGTAGCGCTTGCGCAGGGCCGCGATGGTGTCGCGGGCCTCCCGCAGCGTCTCCTCGGTGCGGAAGACCATGGCGTTCTTGTCCATGGTCTCCTGGAGCTCGTTGCGGATCTCCACGACCCGCTCCGAGCCGGTGGCGTCACGCAGCATCTCGACCTGGCCGCTGACGAAGGACTGCGGGTCCTCCGGCAGGTCCACGTACTCGGCGGTCGCCGCGTACTCGGCGGCGGCGATGCCCGCACGCCGACCGAAGACGTTGATGTCCAGCAGCGAGTTGGTGCCGAGCCGGTTGGCGCCGTGGACCGACACGCAGGCGACCTCGCCGGCGGCGTACAGGCCGGGGATCACGTCGGTGTTGTTGGCCAGCACCTCGCCGCGCACGTTGGTCGGCAGGCCGCCCATCGCGTAGTGCGCCGTCGGCTGGATCGGGATCGGGTCCGTGTACGGCTCGATGCCCAGGTAGGTGCGGGCGAACTCGGTGATGTCCGGCAGCTTGGCGTCCAGCTGCTCCGGCGGCAGGTGGGTGAGGTCCAGGTAGACGTGGTCGGCGTCCGGACCGCAGCCCCGGCCCTCGCGGATCTCGGTGTAGATCGAGCGCGAGACCATGTCACGCGGCGCGAGGTCCTTGATGGTGGGGGCGTAGCGCTCCATGAAGCGCTCGCCGTCCTTGTTGCGGAGGATGCCGCCCTCACCGCGGGCGCCCTCGGTGAGGAGGATGCCCATCTTCCAGATGCCGGTCGGGTGGAACTGGAAGAACTCCATGTCCTCCAGCGGGATGCCCCGGCGGAACGCGGCGGCCTGGAGGTCGCCGGTCAGGGTGTGGGCGTTGGAGGACACCTTGTAGAACTTGCCGTTGCCGCCCGAGGCGAAGACGATCGACTTCGCCTGGAAGACGTGCAGTTCACCGGTGGCCAGCTCCAGCGCGACGACGCCGGCGGCCTTGCGGACGCCGTCCACCTCGCTGAGCAGGACGTCCAGGACGTAGAACTCGTTGTAGAACTCCACGCCCTCCTTCACGCAGACCTGGTACAGGGTCTGGAGGATCATGTGGCCGGTGCGGTCCGCCGCGTAGCAGGAGCGGCGCACGGGCGCCTCACCGTGGTTGCGGGTGTGGCCGCCGAACCGGCGCTGGTCGATGGTGCCGTCCGGCGTCCGGTTGAACGGCAGGCCCATCTTCTCCAGGTCCAGGACGGAGTCGATGGCCTCCTTGGCCAGGATCTCCGCGGCGTCCTGGTCGACCAGGAAGTCGCCGCCCTTGACGGTGTCGAAGGTGTGCCACTCCCAGTTGTCCTCCTCGACGTTGGCCAGGGCGGCGGCCATGCCGCCCTGCGCCGCGCCGGTGTGGGACCGGGTGGGGTAGAGCTTCGTCAGTACGGCGGTGCGGCTGCGCTTGGTGGCCTCGATGGCGGCGCGCATGCCGGCGCCGCCCGCACCGACGATGACGGTGTCGTACTTGTGGATCTGCATCTGTCTCGTCAGCCCCGGTGCGTCAGCGGATGTTCGGGTCGAAGGTGAAGATCACCAGCGTGCCCAGCAGGATGGTGAAGGTCGTCGCCGTGTACAGCAGCACCTTCAGCCAGAAGCGGGTGTTGTCGCGCTGCGCGTAGTCGTTGATGATCGTCCGCATGCCGTTGGCGCCGTGCAGCATGGCCAGCCAGAGCATGATCAGGTCCCACGCCATCCAGAACGGCGAGGCCCAGCGACCGGCGACGAACGCGAAGCTGACCTTGGAGACGCCGCCGTCCAGCACGAGCTGGATCAGCAGGTGGCCGATGACCAGGAAGACGAGAAGGATGCCGGACAGCCGCATGAACAGCCAGCCGTACAGCTCGAAGTTGGTCCGGGTGGACCGCGGGGTCCGCGTGGTGCGCGCGCGGGGCGGCTCGATCACCGGGGCGGGGTTCTCGGGCGAGTAGCGCTCGCCCTCGACCGCGGTGGTGCCCGAGGCGGGGGTGGTGGTGTTTTCGGTGGTCATCTCGATCAGCTCCCGAACAGCTCACGGAAGGCGTGCGACAGAACCGGGTACGCGGCACCGGCCATCAGCAGGCCCCACAGCCCCATGACGCTCCACAGCAGCTGCTTCTGGTAGCGAGCGCCCTTGCTCCAGAAGTCGACCGCGATGACACGCAGGCCGTTGAGCGCGTGGAAGAGGACGGCCGCGACGAGGCCGTACTCCATGAATGCCACGAGCGGGGTCTTGTAGACCGCGACAGTGTCGTCGTACGCCTCGGGTGAGACGCGGACGAGCGCGGTGTCGAGCACATGGACGAACAGGAAGAAGAAAACGAGGACACCGGTGACTCGATGAGCCACCCATGACCACATGCCTTCCCGGCCGCGGTACAGCGTTCCTGCCGGCACGGAAATACCCTCCGGGAGCCGAAGTCGGGAGCGGGTGCCGGTGTCACCGCCTCGCGGAGGCCGCCGGTCCCGAGCCGGGTACGGTCCACCGGCCGGGCGATATCGTATCGACGGCTTCCGGGCCTCTCGGACCCGGGGGCTCAGGTGTGAGCAATCAGGCACGGATGGGTGAGGCCCGGACGGCGCGTCGAAGGGTCCGCCACACCCTTGTGCGGGGTGCCGTCCGACCGCGCTCCCGGGCGCGGCGCTGCGCCGGACGGACCCCTTCCGGTGATCACCTGTCGGCCGGGGTCGCTACGGTCGACGCATGGCTCGTGTAGTGATCGGTGGCGTCGTCGCCGCCATGGTGGTGCTCGTCGCGCTCGGCGTCGTCGTCTTCGGCCCCGACCCCTCCGCGGAGGACGGTGCGCCCGTGGCGTCCCCCTCGCCCACCCCCGAGGAGCCCAGGGTGCAACCCTCAGGGCCGCAGGAGGCGCCCCGCGCCATCCCCGCGGTTCGCTCCTGGGAGCCCGCGGACGGCAGCGGGTGGGCGGTCACCGCCGACACCCGGGTCGTCGCGGTGCTCGACGGCGTGCTGGACGACGAGGCGGAGCGCCTCGCGGACGAGCTCTCGGTCCCCGTCGCGGAGGGGGACGAGGCGTTGCTGGGCGACGTGCTGCTGCGGGTGGACCCGGACTCCTCCCTGGAGCGCGAGGAGTACACCCTCACCAGCCGCGACGGCGTCCTCACCATCACCGGCTCGCACGACGCGGGGGTCTTCTACGGCACCCGCACGCTGGTGCAGTCCGTGCAGGAACTGGGCGGCGTCGCCGAGGGGGAGGTCCGGGACGTCCCCGACCGGGCGCAGCGCGGCTTCATGCTGGACATCGCCCGCAAGCACTTCCCCGCGGAGTGGATCGAGGACCGGCTGCGGCAGATGGGCGACCTCAAGTTCAACCAGCTCCAGCTGCACTTCAGCGACGACCAGGGCTTCCGGATCGAGAGCGAGGAGTACCCCGAGGTCGTCTCCGAGGAGCACCTGACCAAGGACGAGGTCCGGCGCATCCTGGCGCTCGCGGAGTCGCTGCACATCACCGTGATCCCGGAGATCGACTCGCCCGGCCACCTCGGCGCGGTGCTCAACGCCTACCCCGACCTGCGGCTGCTCGACCGCGACGGCGAGCCGGTGCGGGGTGCCATCGACATCTCGCAGGGGCGCGCGGGCGAGCTGATCGACGGCCTGACGCGTGAGTTCGCGCAGCTGTTCCCGGGCCCCTACTGGCACCTGGGCGGTGACGAGTACGGCGCGCTCTACTACCGCGACCCGCAGGCGTCCTTCCCCGGCCTGGCAGCCGCCGCGCGGGAGGAGTTCGGCGCCGAGGGGACCGTGCAGGACCTCGCCACCCGCTGGCTCAACGACCGCGCCGACACCGCCCGCGAGCTCGAACGGCTGCCGCAGGTCTGGAACGACGGCATGCACGCCGGCGGGTCGATCCAGCCCGACGCCGAGCGCGAGGTCACCTACTGGACCGGCCGCGAGATCGGCGCCCGCCCGCCGGAGGAGTACCTGGAGGGCGGCTGGCAGCTGATCAACATGAGCAGCGAGTACCTCTACTACGTCCTCGGTGAACCGGTGGGCTTCACCTACCCGACGGGGGAGCGGATCTACGAGGAGTGGACCCCCGAGGTGCTCCGGGGGAGCGAACCCGTCGATCCCGCCCTGGGCGGCCCGGAGAACATCCCGGGCGGCCGGTTCGCCGTCTGGTGCGACCTGGCGGACCGGCAGAGCCTGGAAGAGGTGGCCGACGGTATCCGGCTGCCGCTCCACGCGACCTCGCAGAAGCTGTGGAACCCGGACGAGCCGGAGCTGAGCTGGGAGGAGTTCACCGCGCTGGCCGACCGGCTGGAGGCCGGCGTCCGGGCCTGAGCCGGCAGGAGGCCGCCCCGGGGTCGGCGCCGCGCCTGCCGGGGCGGCCGACGTCCGCCCGCCGGTCACGCCACGTCCAGGACCGCCTTGCCGTGCAGGCGGCGGCCGAGCAGCGCCCGCACCGCCTCCTCGTGGCGGGCCCACGGCCCACGCCAGCGGATTCCCGGGTCGAGCCGTCCGGCGGCGACCTCCGCGGCCAGCCAGGCCAGGTCGGCGGAGAAGTCCGCCGCCGGGTCGGAGACCAGGAAGAACGTGCTGATCGACCTGGCGTGCCGACCGCCGTCGCCCAGGAACGCCTCGGGCGGGAAGACCGCGTCGGCTCCGGAGGACCGGCCCACGTTCACCAGGACACCATGGGCCCCCAGCGCGGCGAACGCGTCCACCAGCTGCTGACCACCGACGGTGTCCAGCACCGCGGCGACCGGCCGGTCCACGTCGGCCGGGTCGGTACGGACCTCGTGCGCGCCGAGCGCGCGCAGACCGTCGCCCTGGTCGGGGTTGCGGCTGATCGCCACGACCTCCGCCCCGGAACGCGCGGCCAGTTGCACCGCGAAGCGGCCGACCCCGCCGGAGGCGCCGGTGACCATCACGCGGCGGCCGAGGAGGGGCCCCAGACGGCGCAGCACGTGCAGCGCGCTCAGACCCGCGACCGGAAGCGTGCTGACGGCACCGGGGTCGGCGTCCTCCGGCACCACCCCGAGCAGGTTCGCGGGCACCGCGCGCAGTTCCGCCCAGCCCGCGTCGCCGCCCAGGGTGACGACCCGGGTTCCCTCGGTGGGGCCCGATCCGTCGGCCGCCGCCTCGACCACCACGCCCGCCGCGTCCCAGCCGATCAGGGTGCCGTCCGGCGTCCGAGGGTCGGCGGCGGCCTCGACCTCGCCGTGGTTCAGGGAGACCGCCTCGACCCGCACCAGGGACTCGCCCGGCGCCGGTACCGGGTCGGCCACGACGGCCGACGAGAGATGTGCTGCCGCGCCGTGGTCCACGACGAGTGCGCGCATGGGACCGTTCCCTCCTGTCGAAAATGCCACACTGTGGCGTTTGCCTGATTGAAGCACATGCCGTCGAGGGGGACCGCTGGGCCGGGTCGTTCGGAGCCTTGGTGGCTCAGGTAGCGGCCCCACGCGCGATTCGAACGACACGTCCTGGGCCCTGTCTGGATAGATGGCGCCGGGCGGGATTCATCGGACAGGGCCTAGGCTCCGTCGCATGACAGCCGTCCAGCAGCCCGCCTCGCTGCGTGAGCGCAAGAAGCTGCGCACCCGTCAGGCCCTGGCCGAAACCGCCGTCCCGTTGTTCACGGAGCGAGGCTTCGACGAGACGCCCCTCGACGCACTCCTCGACGCGGTGGAGGTGTCCCGGCGGACTTTCTTCCGCAACTTCCGCTCCAAGGAGGACGTCGCCTTCACCGCCGTGGAGCAGCTCTGGAGCACCTGCCTCCTCGTCCTGGACGACGCGGAGCTGAGCGGGCGGGCGGCGGACGTCTTCCGTGACGCGATGCTGACCACCCTGGACCGCATGGGCGAGGACTGGTACGCGCACTTCTCGGCCACGTTGCGACTGGTTGAGCAATCGCCCTCCCTGCACGGGCACTCCCTGCGCCACTGCGCGGCGATGCGGGTCGAGGTCAGCCGCCGGCTCGGTGTGGCGGACAGCACGGAGGGACGACTGCTCGTCGAGTTCTGCGTGGCCGCGTGGCGTTGCGCGCTGGACGAGTGGCTCCCCGGGGGCGAACCCGGGGAGCTGCCGGGGTGCGTGCGACGCGTCTTCGACGCCATGCCCCGATGCCTGGACGCCGAGGTCCGGCCGGAGGCGCCCTGAGGCGACGGCGTCCGCCCGCCGCGAGCGATGCGGCGGCCCGGCCGGGGCGCGCGGGTGGTCAGGCGAGCAGCCGGGGCCGCCACCCCCCACAGGAGAGGCCCCGGCCGCCGCTCGGTGACGGGCCCCGCGGCGCCCGCCCCCACCGAGTACAGCGTCCCGCCCCCGGAATCCGTTACCGCCTCACCGGGCGCGCCCGTTTCGGGCAACGAGCTCCACTCCGGGTCGAGTTGCGGCACGAGGAGACCGGGATGGACGGGTTCGCCCGGCTCGCGTAGCGTTCGTGCCCGGGAGACGCACAGTGATCGGCTCGGCCGTGGTTGTGCGAGGAGGGGCGGGGACGTGCTGGGGGAAGACGAAGAACTGACGGCCGCGCTGTGCGCTGCCCGCACCGGGGACGACGCGGCCTTCCGCACGCTCTTCCGTGCGCTGCACCCGCGGCTGCTGGGCTATGTGCGCACCATCGTCGCGGAGCCGGACGCCGAGGACGTCACCGCGGAGGCGTGGCTGCACATCGCACGGGACCTCGACCGGTTCGACGGTGACGCCGACCGGTTCCGCGGCTGGGCCACCCGGATCGCGCGCAACCGCGCGTTGGACCACCTGCGCTCACGGGCGCGGCGCCCCGCCGATCCGCTCGACGAGGTCGCGTTGTGCGAGATGCCCTCGCGCGCCGACACCGCCGAGGAGGCGATCATGGCGCTGGGCACCACCGACGCCATCGCGCTGGTCCGCCGGCTCCCCCGGGAGCAGGCCGAGGCGGTGGTGCTGCGCAGCGTGATGGGCCTGGACGCGGCGCGGGCGGCCGGAGTGCTCGGTCGCCGCCCGGGGGCGGTCCGGACCGCCGCGCACCGGGGGCTCCGCAGGCTCGCCGAACTCCTCGACCGCCCGCACCAGGCGACGGGCGTGGCGGTCGGCCCGGTGGCCGCCCCGGCGCACCGGAGCGGGGAGTACATCCAGCCGGCCGGGGAGCGCGCACGTGCGCCGGGGGAGCGCTCCCACCTCGGAGGGGAGCGCTCCCATGTGCCGGTGGTGGTGGCCGAGCAACGACGGTACGCTCCCCGGGCCCGCCCCGCCGAGGTCCCGCTCAGTCCGGTTCCGGCCGGACACCACCTGGCGCCGGCGCACGCGTCGCGCCCCGCGGCCCACGCCGTGCACGCCCCACCGCAGCCGCCACCGCCTCCGCTTCCGGAGCAGCGCAGCCCCCCGCCGGCCGAGAGCGGCGCGCGCGGGCACACTCCGCGGTCGGGGCCCCGACCCGCCGCCGGCGATTCCCGGCCGGAAAACACGACCTGCCCTTCGTAACGCGGTAGCGGTCTGGGACGCTGTACCTAGTGGGCCGACTGGTCATCGGTCCGCTGTGGCCCCCGTGGTTCCCCCCGTACCCCAGGGGCCGGCGCGGGCGGGGCGTATCCCCCTCGCTCCGTCCGCGCACCTCACCGGCCGCGTCCGGCCCTGTCGGCGCCGCCCACCGCCGCGTGCCCGCTCCGCGGCTTCCGCCCCTCGTTGGGGACCCGGCGTACCTCCCGCCCCGGCCCGCCGCTCGCTACAGTCCTTGCGCGGGGCATCCTCTGCGCGAGCAAGAGCCCGGCACCACGGCATTCCGAGCGGAAGGCAACGACAGAGCATGGCGCGCGAGTCCGAATCCGGCACACCGATCGAGCCGGTCTACGGCCCGGAGGCCCTGAAGGGGTGGGAGGCCGACGAGCGGCTGGGCGCCCCCGGCGTCTATCCGTACACCCGCGGCGTCTACCCCACGATGTACACCGGCCGCCCCTGGACGATGCGTCAGTACGCCGGGTTCGGTACCGCCGCGGAGTCCAACGCCCGGTACAAGCAGCTGATCGCCAACGGCACCATGGGGCTGTCCGTCGCGTTCGACCTGCCCACCCAGATGGGCCACGACTCCGACGCGCCCCTCGCCCAGGGCGAGGTCGGCAAGGTCGGCGTCGCCATCGACTCCATCGACGACATGCGCGTGCTCTTCGGCGGCATCCCGTTGGACAAGGTGTCCACGTCGATGACGATCAACGCCCCCGCGGCGCTGCTGCTCCTGCTCTACCAGCTCGTCGCCGAGGAGCAGGGGGTCCCGGCCGACAAGCTGACCGGGACCATCCAGAACGACGTGCTCAAGGAGTACATCGCCCGCGGCACCTACATCTTCCCGCCCAAGCCCTCGCTGCGGCTGATCGCGGACATCTTCAAGTACTGCCGCGCCGAGATCCCGAAGTGGAACACCATCTCCATCTCCGGGTACCACATGGCGGAGGCGGGCGCGACGCCCGCGCAGGAGATCGCCTTCACCCTCGCCGACGGAATCCAGTACGTCCGGACCGCCGTCGCTGCGGGAATGGACGTCGACGACTTCGCGCCCCGGCTCTCGTTCTTCTTCGTCTCCCGCACCACGATCCTGGAGGAGGTCGCGAAATTCCGCGCCGCCCGCCGGATCTGGGCGCGCGTGATGCAGGAGGAGTTCGGCGCGAAGAACCCCAAGTCGCTGATGCTGCGGTTCCACACCCAGACCGCGGGCGTCCAGCTCACCGCCCAGCAGCCGGAGGTGAACCTCGTCCGCGTCGCCATCCAGGGGCTCGGCGCGGTCCTCGGCGGGACGCAGTCGCTGCACACCAACTCCTACGACGAGGCCATCGCGCTGCCCACCGACAAGTCGGCCCGGCTCGCGCTGCGCACCCAGCAGGTCCTCGCCTACGAGACGGACGTGACGGCCACCGTCGACCCGTTCGCCGGCTCCTACGTCGTGGAGTCCCTCACCGACGACGTCGAGCGCGCGGCCCTGGAGCTCATGGAGCAGGTGGAGGAGCGCGGCGGCGCCGTCGAGGCCATCGAGCAGGGCTACCAGAAGATGGAGATCGAGCGCAGCGCCTACCGGCAGGCGCTCGCCACCGACGCCGGCGAGCGCGTCGTCGTGGGCGTCAACCGGTACCAGCTCGACGAGGAGGAGCCCTACGAGCCGCTGCGGGTCGACCCCGCCATCGAGGCGCAGCAGGTCGAGCGGCTCCGGGTGCTGCGCGCCGAGCGCGACCAGGCCGCCGTGGACGCTGCCCTCGCGGAGCTGCGCACCGCCGCGGAGGGACAGGAGGCCAACGTGCTGTACCCGATGAAGGAGGCGCTGCGCGCCCGCGCGACCGTGGGTGAGGTCTGCAACCTGCTGCGCGAGGTGTGGGGCGCCTACGTGCCCTCCGAGCGCTTCTGACCCCGCAGCGGTCACTGCGCCGCCCGCGACACCGGCCCGGGCACCCGCGGCGGGACGGGTCACCGAACGGGCGGTCGCCGGGGGCCGGCCGCGGGGCGCCGACGCGCGCGAGCCGGGAGTGGGTGCCCGGGTTAACGAAAAGCGCGAAAGCGCACCGAACACGTGATGCGATGGTGAACGGAACACCCATCGTCGGTTAATTGGTTTTCTTCTCGGGCCAGTTGGGAATCGGGCCACCCGCTGTTCATGTTCCATTGCGGGTCAGTTGGCCCGAGGGGACGAATGGCTGCCTAGCTTCCGAGTTGTGCCCGCGACACCGAATTCACCGGTGCGAGCAGCAGTGCTCGCCGACTCCGACACCCGCTGGAAGTGGGGTGCGCTGACCGCCCGCGCCCTCGCCCCCGGCGCGGACGTCGGCGCCCGCCTGCTGCGCGGTCGGGCCACTCCCACCGCACGGCAGCTCGCGGACACCGGGGTCACCGCCGACGACGCCCGCGAGGTCACCCTCACCGGCTTCCTCGACGAGGCCGCCGGCACCGGCGGCGGGACGGGGCCGTACGACGTCCTCGTCCTCGCCTGCGTCGGCCACACCGTGCAGGCCGTCCTCCAGGGGCTCGCCCGTACCTGGCCCGCCACCACCCGGCGCCCCGTCGTCGTCACCGGCTACTGCGGCGTCGTCTACGAGAAGCTCACCGAGGGGCTGCTGCTGCGCCACGGGGCCGACCTGCTCCTCGCCGGCTCCCCGTGGGACGCCCGCCGCTTCCGGGAGACGCTCACCGGCGTCGGTGCCGACGCCCGCTCCGTAGCGAACTGGCCGCTGCCCTTCCTCGGCGGCACGCCGCACGACCCGGAGCCAGCGGCCCGCGGCGACCGGCCGTTCCGCGTGGTCTTCGCCGTCCAGCCGTCCGTCCCCGACGGGCCCGCCGCCCGCCGCCATCTCCTGGACCGCGCCGTCGGCCACGCCCGGCGCCACCCGGACCGCGAGGTCGTCCTCAAACTCCGCAGCGCCCCCGGCGAACACACCACCCACGTCGAGGAGACGCCCTACCAGCGGCTCGCCGATCGCGTCCGCGACGGCCTGCCCGCCAACTTCCGGCTCTCCTACGGCCACATGGGCGAGGTCCTGGACACGACCGACCTGCTGGTGACCGTCAGCTCGACCGCCGCGCTGGAGTCGCTGAGCCGGGGCATCCCCACCGCCGTACTCACCGACCTCGGGGTCCGCGAACCGCTGGGTAACCACTGGTTCACCGGCTCCGACTGCCTGGCCTCCTGGGACGAGCTCGACGCCGGGCACCTCCCCGTGGCAGACCCGTACTGGCTCGCCGACCGCGGCGTCACCACCCCGCCCGGCGCCCCCGACCCCGGCGCACCCGCCCGCGCGGCCCTCGCCGAGCTGCTGACGGCCGCCGAGGGCCCCGGGCTGCCGCCGCCCGCGCCCTACTACGGCGACGGCCGTGCCCCCGGCTACCTGCCCGGCCTCCTCGCCCGCCACGGCCTGGACCCCGACGGCGCCCCGCTGCCGGGCCGCACCGACC
>NZ_JAAVJB010000058.1 GCF_012034385.1 Streptomyces spiramenti | reverse complement strand
CCGGGTCGTGACCGGGAGGGGCCGCGGCCCCCACGGGGGCGGCTCCGTCCACCGTGGGGGCGTCGCGTGCTGCCAGTCGGCCGGCCGACCGGGCGCCGCCCCCGTTACCGAGCCCGCCGGCGACCGCGCGCTGCCCAGCTCCCCGGGAACGGCCGGCGAGTCGGCGCGCGTCGAGGACACCTACGTGGTGATCGACCAGCTGCTCGCCCGTATCCGCCGGACGCCCCGCCGGACCAGCTTCGACGAACTCGCCGAGCACCGGCTGCTGGAGCGGCGCGGCATGCTCCGCAACCACGCCCACCGCAGGCCCGATCGCGCGCAGGTCCCGGCCGCCGGCTGGGTCCACGGCGACTTCCACCCGCTGAACCTGCTGTACCGCAGGGGCGGTGGCGTGGAACCGCTCGCCATCATCGACTGGGACCGGCTGGCGATCCGCCCGCGCGCCGAGGAGGCGGTGCGGGCCGCGGCCATCTTCTTCCTCCGCCACGACGGCAGCCTGGACCTCGCCAAGGTCCGCGGCTACGCGCGGGCCTACCGCTCCGCCACCGAGGCCGACGGCGACGAACTCGCCGCCGCGACCCAGCGGGTCTGGTGGGAGAGGCTCAACGACTTCTGGATGCTCCGCTGGCACTACGAGCTGCGGGACCACCGGGCCGACCCGCAGTTCGCGGCGGCGGCGGCACTCATCGTCTGGTGGACCCGCCACGCCGCGGCGGTCCGCGACGCGTTCAGCGGGTGACCGCGGCTCGCGGACCCGGGTGACGACCGACCGCGGTCGGTCGGGCCGGTCAGGGGCGGGGGCGGTCGGGCGCGACCGTGGGGTGGCCGACGTCCCGCCCGGCCGCCGTGCCGACCTCGGCGTCGTCCGCCGCGGCGGCCTCCACCGTGCCCCTTGCCCCGGACTCGGCGCCGGTGCTCCCGGCGGCTTCGGCCGCCGCATCGGGCAGCCGGACGGTGGCGAGCATCGGATCGAGCCGCGCGTAGAGCGTGCCGGGCGGGTCCTCGGCCGGTGGCTCGACCTCCGCGCCCGCATCCTCGGCGCGCGGCGCGGGGACCGCGCTCGGCGTGAGCGTGGCCGGCTGCGCGCCGGAGCGGTCGAAGGCGGCGCGTTCAGCATCGGTGGGGCGCACAGTGCTCACCGACCCCACCAGTTGCACGCCCGGTGCGTTCTCGTTCCAGTCCCCTCGCGGGTGGGCGTGGTAGGCGAGGACGGTGCCGTCGAGCACCCGGCTCTCGATCTGGCCGGAGGGTATGCGCAGCAGAACGCTGCCCCGGGTGACGAGGTGCTGGGCGACGAGGACGAACGGCAGCGCCCGCCTGGTCACCGCGGCCCTGCCGTGTGTCGCACTCGGCAGCAACCGCAGCGCCTCGGCGAGCTGGTCGGACGGGCGGTACGCGGGCATGCGTCCAGCCTGCCCGCCCCCGGCGGACCCGTGGGGCCGGGAAAGTCCCTGATCGACGGACGATGGTCCCGGATCAATCAGACGCTTGGGGCAACCACGCCACAACGGACATGGTGTGGTTGCGGATCAACCGGCCGAAGCGGTCATTCCGGTCGGTCGGTGGGTCGGTGGGTCGGTGCGGCGCGCGGCCGGGAGGTGGGCGTTCCGGTGTCGGGTGGCCCCGGCTCACTCCGGTCGACGGGGGCGCTCCGCCTGGAGGCGGGCGACGTAGGCCGCCGCCTGGGAGCGGCGGGCCATGCCGAGCTTGGCCAGCAGGCTGGAGACGTAGTTCTTGATGGTCTTCTCCGCGAGGTGCAGCCGCTCCCCGATCGCACGGTTGGTCAGCCCCTCGCCGATGAGGTCCAGGATCCGTCGTTCCTGCTCGGTGAGGTGCGAGAGCCGGTCGTCCTCCCGGCCGTCGCCGTCCCGCAGCCGCTCCAGGACCCGCTGGGTGGCGACCGGGTCGAGGAGGGACTTCCCGGCCGCCACGTCCCGTACGGCGGAAAGGAGTTCGGTGCCCCGGATGGCCTTCAGGACGTACCCGGACGCCCCCGCCATGATGGCGTCGAACAGCGCCTCGTCGTCCGCGTAGGAGGTGAGCATCAGGCACGCGATCGACTCGTCGCGCGACCGCACCTCCCGGCACACCTCAACGCCGCTGCCGTCCGGCAACCGCACGTCGAGGACGGCCACGTCGGGTCTCGCCGCGGGGATGCGCGTCAGGGCGTCGGCAGCGGTGCCGGCCTCCCCGACCACCTCGATGTCCTCCTCCAGGGAGAGCATCTCGTGCACGCCGCGCCGGACCACCTCATGATCGTCAACCAGGAATACCGTGATTTTTCCGTCTTTCGGCACACTGCCAGTGTCACACAGGGAGTGCGTCGCCGCCGCTCTTCCCGTAACCCGGTTGGGCGGGTTACGGTGCGCGTGTCCTTCGACGGCTTGCGAGGCTGTGACCAGCACCGTTCCCGACGCCGCGTCGAGGTACTTGGTCATCCAGGTATTTTCGCAGGTCAGGGGCGCTTATCTCAGCGCAGCGGCTATGGGTACCGTGCTCTGTAGCGGGCCATCGACGCGACAGACAGTCACGCTCGGTTCGTCCGCCGCGCACCCACCCCGTGCGCCGTACGGACCGGGCGAGCCGCACTGGCCCACCCGGAAGACCCCGGTGGCCGGACCGACGGAGGAGCACACGTGACCGTGGACAGCACTGCGCGCGCGACGACGCGCCGCAGCGGCGTCAAACGCACCACCAAGAAGACCGCCTCGAACACGGAGACGGCCACGGCCGCGACCTCTGAGGGGCAGTCCACCGGGGCGGGCGCAGCCGCGAAGTCGACGAAGTCGGCCGGGAAGACCGGCGGCACCGCCAGGAAGACACCGGCGAAGAAGGCTCCGGCGAAGAAGGCCACGGCGAAGAAGGCTCCGGCGAAGAAGGCCGCCGCCAAGGCCCCCGCCGGGAAGAAGCGCGCCGCCGCCGTCCCCGGCGAGGCCGACCGTCCCGAGATGGTGCAGCTGCTGACCCCCGAGGGGCAGCGCGTCGAGCACCCGGACTACGCCATCGACCTCGGCGCCGAGGAACTCCGCGGCCTGTACCGCGACATGGTGCTGACCCGCCGCTTCGACGCGGAGGCCACCGCCCTCCAACGGCAGGGCGAACTCGGCCTGTGGCCCTCGCTCCTCGGGCAGGAGGCCGCCCAGATCGGCTCCGGCCGGGCGCTCCGTCCCGACGACTACGTCTTCCCGACCTACCGCGAGCACGGCGTCGCCTGGTGCCGCGGCGTCGACCCGACACAGCTCCTGGGCATGTTCCGCGGTGTGAACAACGGCGGTTGGGACCCCAACGGGAACAACTTCCACCTCTACACCATCGTCATCGGCTCCCAGGCACTGCATGCCACGGGGTATGCCATGGGCATCGCCAAGGACGGCGCCGACTCGGCGGTCATCGCCTACTTCGGTGACGGCGCCACCAGCCAGGGCGACGTCGCGGAGTCCTTCACCTTCGCCGCCGTCTACAACGCGCCGGTCGTGTTCTTCTGCCAGAACAACCAGTGGGCGATCTCCGAGCCCACCGAGCGCCAGACCCGCGTGCCGCTGTACCAGCGCGCGCAGGGCTACGGCTTCCCCGGCGTACGGGTGGACGGCAACGACGTCCTCGCCGTCCTCGCCGTGACCCGCGCCGCCGTCGAGCGCGCCCGCACCGGCGAGGGCCCGATGCTGGTCGAGGCGTTCACCTACCGGATGGGCGCCCACACCACCTCCGACGACCCCACCCGCTACCGCTCCGACGACGAGCGCGAGTCGTGGGAGGCCAAGGACCCGATCCTGCGGCTGCGCGCCTACCTGGAAGCGGAGCAGCTGGTCGACGACGCGTTCCTGGCGTCGATCGACGAGGAGAGCGACACCATGGCCAAGCGGGTCCGCGAGTCGATCCGCACCATGCCCGACCCGCCTGCCATGTCGATGTTCGACAACATCTACGCCGACGGCCACGCGCTCGTGGACGAGGAGCGCGCCCAGTACGCCGCGTACGCCGCCTCCTTCGCGGACACCGACGAGGAGGGCCGCTGACATGGCACCCGGTGAGAAGCTCCCCATCGCGAAGGCGATCAACAGCTCACTGCGCAAGGCCCTGGAGAACGACCCGAAGGTCGTCGTCATGGGCGAGGACGTCGGCAAGCTCGGCGGCGTCTTCCGCGTCACCGACGGACTCCAGAAGGACTTCGGCGAGGACCGCGTCATCGACACCCCCCTCGCGGAGTCCGGCATCGTCGGCACCGCGATCGGTCTCGCACTGCGCGGCTACCGGCCCGTGGTGGAGATCCAGTTCGACGGTTTCGTCTTCCCCGCGTACGACCAGATCGTCACGCAGCTCGCCAAGATGCACGCCCGCGCCCTCGGCAAGATCAAGCTGCCGGTCGTCATCCGCATCCCCTACGCCGGCGGCATCGGCGCGGTGGAGCACCACAGCGAGTCCCCCGAGGCGCTGTTCGCGCACGTCGCCGGCCTGAAGATCGTCACCCCGGCCAACTCCTCGGACGCCTACTGGATGCTCCAGCAGGCCATCGAGTGCGACGACCCGGTGATCTTCTTCGAGCCCAAGTCGCGTTACTGGGGCAAGGGCGAGGAGGTCGGGCGGGGCATTCCGGCCCCGCTGCACCGCGCCCGGGTGATCCGCGAGGGCACCGACCTGACCATCGCCTCCTACGGCCCGACCGTGCGCACCGCGCTCCAGGCCGCCGACGCGTCGGCGGAGGAGGGCCGCTCGGTCGAGGTGCTCGACCTGCGGTCGATCTCCCCGATCGACTTCGACACCATCCAGGCGTCGGTGGAGCGCACCGGCCGGCTCGTCGTGGTCCACGAGGCGCCGGTCTTCTTCGGCTCCGGCGCGGAGATCGCCGCCCGTATCACCGAGCGGTGCTTCTACCACCTGGAGGCGCCCGTGCTGCGCGTCGGCGGTTTCCACGCGCCGTACCCGCCGGCCCGGGTCGAGGAGGAGTACCTCCCCGGCCTGGACCGGGTGCTGGACGGTATCGACCGCGCCATGGCGTACTGAGAAGGCCGAGGAGAGTCATGACAGTGACCGCCGCACAGCGCGTCCGCGAGTTCAAGATGCCCGACGTGGGCGAGGGTCTCACCGAGGCCGAGATCCTCAAGTGGCTCGTCCGGCCCGGTGACACCGTCACCGACGGCCAGATGGTCGTCGAGGTGGAGACCGCCAAGGCCGCCGTCGAACTGCCCATCCCCTACGACGGCGTGGTCGCCGAGGTCCGCTTCGAGGAGGGCGCCACGGTCGACGTGGGCGCCGTCATCATCACGGTGGACACCGACCCCGGTGCGGGGGACATCCCCGCCGCCCAGGGGGTCGGCGACAGCTTCGCCGCCTCCGAGGCGTCGTCGTCCGACGCCGACGAGGAGGAGGGCGGCAAGCGGCAGCCGGTGCTCGTCGGTTACGGCGTCGCCACCGGTACCGCGAAGCGCCGCCCGCGCAAGGCGACCGCCCCGACAGTGGCACCGGTCACCGCCGCGGTTCCGCCACCCGCCCCCGCTCCTGCCCCCGCCCCACCGGCCGCCGCTGCGGCTCCTGCGGGCAACGGGGCGCCCAGCGGGGCGAACGGCGCGGTCAACGGGACCGACGGCGCCCGCCCACTCGCCAAGCCGCCGGTCCGCAAGCTGGCCAAGGACCTCGGCATCGACCTCGCCACGGTGTCGGCGACCGGCCCCGAGGGCACCGTCACCCGTGACGACGTGCACGCCGCGCACCGAGCCACGGCTCCCGCCCCCGCGGCTGCGGGCGCGCCGACCGGCGGCGCGACCGCCCCGGCGGTGGAACCGCAGAGCCTGACCGCGATCCGGGAACGCCGGGTACCCGTCAAGGGCGTCCGCAAGGCCACCGCCGCCGCCATGGTGCACAGCGCCTTCACCGCGCCGCACGTCACCGAGTTCGTCACGGTCGACGTCACCCGGACCGTGAAGCTGGTCGCCAACCTCAAGGAGGACCCCGCGATGGAGGGGCTGCGGGTCAACCCGCTGCTGCTCGTCGCCAAGGCCCTCCTCGTCGCGATCCGCCGCAACCCGGAGGTCAACGCCGCCTGGGACGAGGCCAACCAGGAGATCGTCCAGAAGGACTACGTCAACCTGGGGATCGCCGCCGCCACCCCGCGCGGGCTGATCGTGCCGAACATCAAGGACGCCGGCTCCAAGACCCTCCCCGAACTGTCGCAGGCCCTCTCGGAGTTGGTCTCGACTGCGCGAGAGGGACGTACCGCGCCGGCGGACATGCAGGGCGGCACGGTCACGATCACCAACGTCGGGGTCTTCGGCGTGGACACCGGCACGCCCATCCTCAACCCGGGGGAGTCCGCGATCCTCGCCTTCGGCGCGATCAAGGACCTGCCCTGGGTCCACAAGGGGAAGATCAAGCCGCGCAAGGTCACCACGTTGGCGCTCTCCTTCGACCACCGGCTGGTCGACGGCGAGTTGGGGTCCAGGGTGCTGGCCGACACGGCCGCCGTGCTGGAGCATCCCAAGCGGCTGATCACCTGGTCCTGACGGACCCGGCTCGCGCGCGGACAGCGTCGCCACGGCGTCCGGGAGGGGGCCGGCACACGACATCGTGTGCCGCCCCCCTCCGGCGTCGCCGTCCCGCTCCTGCCCCGTCACCTCAGCGGTTCACCAACCCGGCTCACCGGCGTGCCCATCGCCGGTGCGAGCGCACCGCCGTGGCGGTGCGCGCCGCGATCAGCAGCGCGCAGGTCACCACCACCGCCCAGAGCGCCGCCGCGATGTCCGGGGCCCACAACCAGACCCCGTCGAGCCGCAGCCCCCAGAGCCCGGGGAGCACCCACCCGGCGGTGACGGCGAGCGCCGCCGCCGGCCCCACCCACGCCGTCCACCCCGCCACCGCGCGCCACCCGCTTCGCGGTGCGGGCGTCTCTCCCGGCGACGCACCACCCCGCCTGCCCGACCCCCTCCGCCGGGACGCCCTGTGCACGGTGGCACCGAGCAGCGCCGCCGGAACCAGCACCGCGCACCCGAGGCCGACCAGCAGTGCTCCGTAAGCCGGTTCCCCTCCGCTGTCGACGGGGGTTTGGCCGTGCGTCAGTGCGACCAGCCCGAAGCCGGTCTCCAGCAGGGCGTTCTCCTGGAACGAACCGTAGGCGTTCTGCAGCAGTACGACGGCCTGTCGCTTCTCGGGCAGCAGCAGCACGGCAGCCTGGTAGCCGGGTGCGGCGCCGCCGTGCCACACGACCCTCCCGCCGCCGGGGACGCCGATGTCGGCGGCGGGCCAGTTCCGCCAGCCGAGGCCGTAGTAGCGGTCGTCCCCGGTGACGGTCGCCGGGCGGTGCGCCAGGGCCCGCTGCTCCCGGGGCACCGAGGGTGAGGCGCCGGTCTCATCGCCGGGCGGGCCGTCCAGTTGGGCGCGTGCGTAGGCGGTGAGGTCGTGCAGCGTGCCGCCGAGGTACCCGTAGCCGACGCCCGCCGGGTCGAACCCGGTGCGCATCGCCACCGGGTGGCCGAGCACGTAGCGGTGGCCCGGCGGCAGCCGGTCACGGGCGTCGGTCGGGGTGATCACCGCGTCGTCCATGCCGAGCGGTGCGAGGACGTGGTGGTCCAACGCGGTGGTGAACTCCTCGCCGGTGACCGCCTCGACCACCGCGGCGAGCAGCAGGTAGTTGTGGCCGGAGTAATGGTGTTCACCGCCCGGCTCGGCGACCGGGGGCAGCGTTGCCGACTGCCGTGCGACGGCGAGGGGTCGGCGGTCCGGGTCGTGACGGTCGGTGAGGTGGAGCCCCGCGGGGAGACCGCTGGTGTGGCGCAGCAGGTCCCGGACCGTCGGCTGCCGGTCGTCGTCCGTGCCGTACCAGGGGAGGTGGGCGCCGACAGGGTCGGAGAGGGCGAGTCGCCCCTGCTCGACGAGGCGCAGCACCAGGGTGGCGGTCACCGGTTTGGCGACGGAGCCCCACAGGAACGGCGTGTCCCCGGTGACCGGGGCGCCGTGGCCGTCTTCGCCGAACGTGCCGCTGTGGTGCACTCCGTCGGGGCCGATCACGGCGTAGGCGGCGCCCGGCACACCGGTGGCGGCCATCCGCTCCCGGACGTACGTGTCGGCCTCGGCGGCAGCCTCCTCGGGGCTGTCGGCCTCGGCGGGGAGGGTCGGGGCGCCCGCCGACGCGGTGGAGCCGGGGGGCGACGGCGCCGCGGCCGTCAGCAGGAGAACGCCGGCGAGCGCGGGCGCAACCAGGAGCAGGGGCGCGCCACGCCTGGCACGCCACGGTCGGGCGCGCGGGGGATCGGCCTGCCGGTGACCGCCGCTCTTAAAAAGTATGGACATACCAAAAACCTTAGCGGTATGGCTGTACTGTTGTCAGGTGCCGAGAGTTGTGGACCATGACGAGCGCCGGCGGAGCATCGCGCGCGGCTACCAGCGGGTGCTGGCGGAGGAGGGGCTCGCCCGCACCTCCTTCGTGCGCGTCGCGGAGGCAGCCGGGATCTCGGTCGGCCTGATCCAGCACTACTTCGCCGGGCGGGACGCGCTGCTGCGCTTCGCGTACCAGGACTGCGTCGCCGCCGTGGAGGGACGGGTCTCCGATCGGATCCGTCGCGGGGAGGCGGCCCGACTGCCCATCTCGGAACTGCTGTTGGGTGCGCTGGGCGAACTTCTCCCGCTGGACCCCGAACGCGGCGTCGAGTACCGGGTGCGGCAGCACCTGCTGACCACCGCGCTCACCGACCAGGAGTTGTCCGCCGTGGCTCGCGCCGCAGACGCGCGGCTGCTCGCGAGGGTGGCCACGGCCGTCGAGAACGGCAAGGAGTGCGGGGAGGTGGCGGCCGATCACGACGCCGGGCCGTCGGCCCGCGCGATTCTCGCCGTCACGGATGGGCTCGCCGCCGCGATCGCGCTCCGTGAACCGCTCCGTCGTGGGGAGGGGCGCCGCGTCTCGGGCGGCGTCCTGGCCGAGGGTGAAGGAGACCGCGACCCCCACTCCGCTTCCGGCGTCGGCGTGGAAGGGGCGGCAGGCGTCGGCCACCTGCCGGCACTCGACCCCGCCGACGTGCTCCGGCCCGTTCTCGCGCTCGCCTTCACGGGACGCTGTCGGCGGCACGACCCCGCTCCGGGGCCGTGAGCCGGGGCCGGAGCAGGGTCGTGCCGCCGGTGACGCCTGACGCCTGTGGTCCGGTTGGACCGCTGCGCCGGCGGCGCCCCGCCCGCCGCGACGTGGTGACGGACGTGGTGGATGGTGGGTGAGGGACGGGGCGTGCCCGGCCTGCCGCGCGCTCTCGAAGGTCCGCCCGCCGGGCGGACCGTACGGCGGTTCTCCGCCACCGGGGGCACGCGGGGCCGGGCGTCCGCGAAAGGTGGCCGGCGTCGGTGCTGCGGCGCGTCACCCGCCGTCCATCGGAGCGAATGTCACAGCTCCGCCACTGTCGTGCGGGAGGCGCTTCCCCGGTCAATCCGGCGGTCTTGTCATCAGCCCAGGTGAATGGGGTGTGCCGCGGAATGGCGCGCTCCGCGGTCGGGTGCACGTGGCGACGCCGTGACGTGACCGGCATCGACAAGTGACAGCCGCTCCCTAGACTCGGTCGGGAGGACCGGTAATCCTGGCGGTATCCAACCTGCCGGGAAACAACATCGTCGCCTGCGGGGGCCGCGGGGCGAGGGGGAACGCGCATGTTTCGCACACGCAGTCTGGGCGTGGCGGCTGCCACGCTGGCCGTCCTGGCGGTGACCGCCTGCGGTTCCGGCGACTCCGACGGGGACGAGGCCGGCGGCAAGGGCGGCAGCGTCGACGCGGGGGAGAACGACGCCACCGAGGAGGACACCGAGGGCGGCGAGGGCGACGACCCAGAGGGGGACGACGCCGACGCCGACCAGGTCGACGCCGGCGAGGGGGACGACGGCGACGAAACCGTCGGCGAACACCCCGAGTCGTACGAGTTCACCCCCGACCCCGACCGCGTGCCCCAGGACGCCGAGCAGGCCAGGGAGCTCACCACCAACGCCCAACTGACACCGGAGAGCTGGCAGGACGGCATGGTCGCCGGCGAACCCTTCGCCACCGCCGGCACGTTCACCGTCCTCGGCGACGACTGCGTCTGGGACCGCGGCGAGCTCCCCGACACCGTGCTCGACTCCCTCACCCACCGCATCAACATCCCCGCCGGCGACGGCAAGGGCCTCGTCCAGACGGCGGTCACCGTCACCGTCCACTCCAGCGACGAGCACGCGGTCGCCGAGATGGACGCCGTGGTCCAGGAGAGCTTCCGCTGCCCGGACCAGGAGCTCGGCGGCGGTCAGCGACTGAGCGGCCTGCTGTCGATGCCCATGCCGGAGGAGGACGTCCTCAACGCCGACTCCTCCATGTTCGAGGCGGGCCGGTTCTCCACCGACGCCGACCCGACCTCCCACGACTTCGTGTGGTCCAAGTCCCGGATCGGCCCGGTCACCGCCGCCGTCTCGGTCAAGGGCGCCGAGGGGTACGACGTCGTCGAACTGCTCCAGGTCGCGGCCGAGGGCGCCGCCTGGGTGCTCTACAACATCGAACTCGAACTGTCGTGACCGGCGGGCTCCACGCCACCGGCACGCGCCCGCTCGCCGGGGTGCGCGGTGTCGGCCGTGGCGCCCGCCCCGGCCGTCGCGCGCGGAGGGCGTCCCGCTGATGCAGCCGTTGCACTCCTCCGACCCCACCTGGGTCTCGGGCTACCGCACGCTGGGGCGGCTGGGCGCCGGCGGTATGGGCATGGTGCTCCTCGGCCGGTCGCCGGACGGCGTCCTCGCCGCCATCAAACTGATCCGCGTCGAGTATGCCGACGACGCCGCGTTCCGCACCCGCTTCCGGCGCGAGGTCGCCATCGCGCGACGGGTGCGGAACCGCTGGGCCGTGCCCGTCATCGACGCCGACACCGAGGCCGCCGCACCCTGGCTCGCCACCGAGTTCGTTCCCGGACCGCCGCTCAACGAGGCGATCGCGGGCCACGGCCCGTTCCCCGAGCACGGCGTCCGCGCCCTCGGCGTCATGCTGGCCGAGGCGCTGGAAGCGGTGCACGAGGCCGGACTGGTGCACCGTGACGTCAAACCGGGCAACGTCCTCCTCGGACTGGACGGCCCCCGGCTCATCGACTTCGGTATCGCCCGCGCGCTGGACGACACCGTCCTCACCGCCACCGACGTCGTCGTCGGCTCGCCCGGCTTCCTCTCGCCCGAACAGGCGCAGGCCCGCACCGTCGGGCCCGCCAGCGACCTGTTCTCCCTCGGATGCGTCCTCGCCTACGCCGCCACCGGGCAGCGCCCTTTCGGCAGCGGCCCGGTCGAGGCGATGCTCTTCCGCACCGTCTACGACGAACCCGAACTCTCCGCCGTCCCCGACACGCTGCGCCCCGTCATCGAGGCGCTTCTCGCCAAGGACCCGGAACAGCGGCTCACCGCCGAGGCATTGCGCGAGCGGTGGTCGGACGGCGACGGACCGGAGGGTGGGTGGCTGCCCGCGCCCGTCAAACGGCTCATCTCCGACCGCTCCGCCGAGATGCTGGCGCTGCCGGCCGCCGACCCGACCGAGATCGCAGGCCCGCCCCCGGGCGGTTCCGACGCGGGCACAGCAGGCCCCCCGACCGCCGCCGGCACGCCCTCCGGCGGGTTCGGCCCCCCGCTCTCCACCGGCGGCGCCGGGCCCTACGCACCGGGCAGCGGCACGTTCGGCCCGAGCCCCCCGCCGCCCGGCACCCGCACCCCCGCCGGGCCCCGCCGCCGCCAGGTGCTCCTCGGCGCGCTGGCCACCCTCGCCGTGATCGGCGCCGGTGCCGGCGCCACCGTCCTGCTCTCCGGGGACAACGACCCGGACGACCGGGCCGACGGCACCGACCCGGGAGGCGACGGCCGCGGCCGGCCCGCCAACGACCGGCCGCAACTCGCCTTCGGCGTCCAGGCCGACCTCGAAGGCGACGGCGCCGACCTCGCCACCGCGCAGATCCGCGGCGCCGAGCTGGCCGTCGAACACCTCAACGCGGACGCGGACCACCCCTTCCGCTACCGGCTGGAGACCGCCGACGACGACGGCACCGCCGAGGGCGCCGCCGACGCCGCCGCCACGCTCATCGACGACGCCGACGTGATCGGCGTGCTCGGCGCCGGCAGCACCGCCGCGCTGAAGGCGTCCATCGACCCCTACACCAAGGCCCGGCTGCCGCTCCTCACCGTCAGCGACGGCTCGACCATCACCACGAACTCCGTCTTCGCCTCCGCCCGCACCAGCGACCAACTGCAGATGCAGGGGGTGATGACCTACCTGACCCAGCACGACCAGGCGGCCACGACCGTCGTCCACACCGGCAGCGAGTACAGCCGTGAGGTCACCCAGACCGTCCGCAACCTGCTGGCGCGGACCCAGACCGTCCACCCCGTCCAGCTGGACCCGGCCGCCGCCGACCTTCGCGAGGTCGTCCGGCGGCTCGTCGCGGAACAGCCCGACTCCGTCCTCTTCGGCGGGGGTTGGGAGGAGCTCGTCCCCTTCGCCCAGGCTCTCGACGAGGCCGGCTACGAGGGATACCGCGTCGCCACCCACAACGCCTACGATCCCCGGCTGCCGGAGCGCGCGGGGAGCGCGGTCGAGGGCTGGATGCTGGTCGCCGCCGTCGTGGACGCGACACAGTTCGACGCCGCGGCCGACTTCGCCACCGCCTACGGCGAACGGTTCGGCGAGCCGCCCCCGCTGTACGCGGCCGAGGCGTACGACGCCGTCCACGTCTTCGCGCGCTGCGCCGCCGACCTCCGGGAGGACCGCGGCTTCGACGCGGTCACCCGGCAGGAGATGGCCCCGTCCATCCGGGAGATGCGCTACGAGGGCATCACGAAGACCTTCACCTTCGAACCCGCCGACGGCAGGTTCACGGGGAGTGGAGCGTTCTTCTACCGTGTCGTCGACGGTGAGTTCGTGCTCCTCGGGACCGACGTGCCGCAGGAGTGAGCCGACGGGCGGCATCCCCTGCCGCTGTCCTGTCCGCGCGGCGGCCGGTGCCCTCGCCGCCCCGGGCCCGCGCTTCCGTTTCTCCGCCGCGGGCCCGCCCCGGTGTCCCGGACCTCCGGAACCCGGGAAGTCCGCAGTTCTCGGGCGCCCGTGATCCTGACCCGCCGACCCGCCATCGAACCGCCGGCACCGAACCGGCCCGGCGTCCGAGCCGCCCGTCACGACCGGTAAGTTCCCGTACACCCACCGCCCGGTAGCCGGATACTGGCGTCCCGGGCATCCTGACAGGACGGCCCACCGGAGCACCGCCCGGACGGCTCGGTCCCGAGCCGCGCCGCGCGGAACGCCCGGGTCCTTCGCGCTGCCCGCTGTCAACCACCGCAGGAGGCCACCCACCATGCGCGTACTCGTCGCCGGTGCGACCGGCGTCATCGGCCGCCAGCTGATGCCACTGCTGGCCACGCACGGCCTCCAGGGCATCGCGCTCGCCCGCACGCCGCGACGGGCGAGTGAGGCCGAGCGCACCGGCGCCCAGGTCGTCATCGCCGACGCCCTCGACGCGCGGGCGGTGGACGCGGCCGTCGCCGAGGCCGAACCCGACGTGATCGTCAACATGCTCACGGCCATCCCGGCCGCCATCAAGCCGCGACGCATGGCCGAGCAGTTCGAGACCACGGACCGGCTGCGCACCGAGGGGACCGCGCACCTGCTGGCCGCCGCACGGCGTCACGGTGTCCGGCACACCGTCGCCCAGAGCGTCGCCTTCGCCTACGACCCCGACGCGGGCCTGCGCGCCGCCGTCGAGGACGACCCCCTCTGGCGCAACCCTGCGCCCCAGTTCGCGCCGGTACTGGCAGCGGTACGGGGGCTGGAGGAGCAGGTCGTCGCGGCCAACGGCCTGGTGCTGCGCTTCGGTCACCTCTATGGCCCGGGGACTGCCCTCGGCGCCGCGGGCAGCCTCACCAGGGCGGTGCGGAAACGCCGTATGCCGCTGATCGGCGGCGGTACCGCCATCTTCTCCTTCCTCCACACCCACGACGCCGCCACCGCGATCCTCGCCGCCCTCGACCGGCCCGCCTCCGCCGGCATCGTCAACGTGGTGGACGACGACCCCGCGCCCGTCTCCGAGTGGTTGCCGTACCTCGCCGAACTGGTCGAGGCGCGGCCTCCGTTCCGCCTCCCCGTGACACTCGCCCGCATGCTGGTGGGCAACTGGGGCGTCCAGTTCCACACCCGGCTCCGGGGCGCGGACAACACCCGCGCCGCCACGACGCTCGGCTGGCACCCCCGCCACTCCTCATGGCGCGAGGGACTCGCCCACGACCTCACCGGCGCCCACCTCGACCACCCCGTCGACTGAGCCGCTGCCCGCTGCCCGCTGCCTGACGTTCTGCCGTCGGGCCGTCCGCCCTCGGAGGGGCCGCCGGCCCGACGGCACCGGAAGGAAGGCGGCTCAGCTTGTTCTTTTTCTTTCGGCTTCGAGACACCACTCGAAGCCGAAAGAAAAAAGAAGCTCAGACGCCGAGCAGGTCCACGACGAAGATGAGCGTCGATCCGGCCGGGATCAGGGGCGAGGGCGACTGAGCGCCGTAGGCGAGGTGCGGGGGAACGACCAGCTCGCGCCGACCGCCGACCCGCATTCCCGCGACGCCCTGGTCCCACCCCTTGATGACCCTGCCGCCGCCGAGGGGGAACCTGAACGTCTGGCCCCGGTTCCAGGACGCGTCGAACTCCTCCCCGCTCGCGAAGGTGACGCCGACGTAGTGGACCTCCACCACGGCGCCGGGCTTGGCCTCCGCCCCGTCCCCCACGACGATGTCCGTGATCCTCAGGTCGCTGGGAGCGTCTCCCTCGGGGAAGTCGATCTCGGGTTTCGACAGGCTCATCGCAGCCTCGTTCCTCTCTGCCGGGCCGGGACACATCCGGTGCGGAGCACCCGGGACGCGTGGTCACTCCGCGCGTTCGCCTCGCCACGGTATCGCGACCGACGTGCCGGAACGTGCCCCCGCCCGCCGCGACGGTGACCACCGTCCGTGGGACGGCCCGGCCGCGGTGGAGCACTGCGCCCCCACTCCCACGGGTGGCTGAGGTTGACGACCATCCCCACTGTCGGTGTCGGACCGGTCTCATACAGTCCACGCATGACTGGCATTCCCGGAGCGAAACGGCACGAGTCCGTCCCGAGCATGCGCCTTCTCATGGGGGAGCACCGCTGGCAGCGGCTGATCGACACCGCCTTCCCGCGCTCCCACCCCGCCGGCGCCACCCTGCTCCGGCAGGGTGAGCCGGGGACGCACGTGCTCGCCCTGCGGCAGGGCGTCGCCAAGGTGCTCCTCGGCGAGCGCGGCGGCGGGCTGACACTGCTGGCGTTCCGCGGTCCCGGCGAGCTGCTGGGTGAGGTGGCGGTCCTCGACGACGGCGTGCGGTCCGCGAGCGTCGTCGCCATCACCCCCTGCGCCGTGTCCGTGCTCGACAGCACCGCCTTCCTCCGGCTCGCAGCCGAGCAGGACCTGTATCCCGTGTTCACGCGCTACGCCATGGGGCGGCTACGGGAGTCCGACTCGGCACGGAGCGGGGGAGACGTCACCGCCCGCCTGGCCACCGCGCTCCTGCAACTCGCCGACATGTCCGAGGAACCGTCGCGCGCCGCCGCAGCGGCACAGGACCTGGCGCTCACCAGGAACGAGCTGGCGCAACACCTCGGCGTCTCGCGCAACACGGTGACCACGGCACTGGCGGAGCTGGCGCCCGCGCGCGTGCGGGCAGGCCGCGGCCGGGTCCACATCGGCGACCTCCCGGTACTGCGCGGCCTCGCCGGACCGGGACGCGACCCGGCAACCGGCGCCGTGTGACGGCCCTCACGCCCCCTCGGCACCGAGCGAGCACACGCCGTCCGCCCGTCGAAGCAGGATCTCTCTTCCCACCCGGCACCGAAGAGCCCAGGAGCACCCGTGTCCGACGTACAGCGCCCCGCCGACGCCGACTCCCGCCCCCACAGCGGCAGTCGGCACCTGCCGCCCTACCGGGGCATCCTCGCCGTCGACGCGAAGGACTTCACCGGCCATCCCGCCGTCCAGCACGAGTACATCAGCCGGTCCGTCCCCCAGCTCCTGGAGCGGGCGTTCGCCCGGTGCGGCCTCTCCGAGATCTGGGAGTCGCGCCGGTTCCCGGCCTCCACCGGCGACGGCTACGTCTTCGGGTACGACCCCGCCTGGCTGCCGTTCGTCGTCCACCCCTGGCTCCCCGCACTCCAGGACGTCCTGGCCGAGTTCGCCCTCCACGCCGCCGGCGCGGTCCGTATCCGGCTCCGCGTCAGCCTGCACGTCGGACCGCTTCCCGACTCCGGCGGCGAGTTCGCGGGCAACGGCACGCCCCGCAACGACACCCACCGGCTGCTGGACTCCCGCCCGGTGAAGGGGATGCTGGCCGCCTCCGACGAGAACGTCACCTACGTCGCCGCCATCCTGTCCGACCGCTGCTACCAGGACGCGGTCGCCTCCGGATACACGGGACGGCACCCGGAGCACTTCATCGAGGTGCCGGCCACCGTCGAGGGCAAGCAGTTCGACCAGCGCGCCTACCTCTACGTCCCGACCCCGTCCGGCAGCCTCTTCGACCGGCGCATCCTCGGCGAGCGCGTGATGCGGGACCACGGCGCACCGACCGCCCCGGGCGGCGACGCCGCCCCGCCGCGCCCGCGGGGGCAGGGGACGAGCACCCACCGCACCACCGTCAACAACCGCGCCGACCGGGGAAACCTCAACACCGGCACGCTCCACGGCGGGCAGAGCGTCACCAACAACGACGCCTCCCACGGCGGCCACGTCGGCGACATCGCCGGCGACCAGATGGGCGGCGTCGGCGGCGACCACGTGCGCGGCGACCGGATCAGCGGCTTCGCCGGCGACTACGTACGCGGCGACCGCCACGGCGGCAACCGCGCGGAGACCGTCCGCGGCGACCAGGGCGACACCCACCGCGGCGGCCCCGGCGAGGCCGACCGATGACCGCGACGGACCACCCCGACCAGGCCCGCGGCGGCGGGTGGGACCCGCCGGCCGTCACGGCGGGACTCGGCGCCGCGCCGCGCAACGCCGGTCCGGAGGAGGCGACGGAGGCGCCCGACAGCGAGGCGCCGAGGGGCGAAGAGGACCACCACCGGCACTACTACTTCTACGCGCAGGGCGGCAACATCAACACCGGCGCCATGTACGGCGACCAGCGGGTGACGAACGGCTCGGGCGAGCCCGTCGCCGAGGAGCGACGGACCGAGACGCGCGAAGGCCCGATCTCTTCACGCGAGGTCATCGACGCGGTCAACGGTTTCGCCGAACACTTGTGGTTCCCCAACGCCCTCACGGCGCTCGACCAGCGCGTCCTCTTCCTGGTCGGAGCACGGGGGAGCGGTCGCCGTACCGCCGCGCTCAACCTGCTGCACCGTCACAGCGGGCTCAGCTTCGAACTGCGTGCTCTCGACGGCGATACCGACCTCGCCGAATGGCAGCCCAAGGACAGCACTCGCGGCTACCTGGTCCACGGCACTGTCCTTCTCACCGGACTGCGACGCGGCACCCTGGCGGGCCTGCGCCGCCGCCTCGCGGAGGCGAACGCCCGGATGGTGATCGTCCTGGACGACGAGCCGGCCCTGGTGCGTCCGCTCAGGCGGGATCTCGACGTGACTCCGTTCACCTGCGTGCCGCCGCCACCGCGAGCGGTGTTCGACGCACGTCTGAGAGCCGTCGTGCCGGTGCCCGCGGACCGCGAACGGCTGCTGGCGAGCCTCGGAGCCGAGCTGCTGGATGAGCTGCTCGCACCGCAGCTGACCCCTGCGCAGGTCTCCGAACTGGTGCACGCGATCAACGACAACGGAGACGCCGGACCGGACGCTGAGGCCCTGCGCGATCAACTGAGCTTCCTCGCACGGGACGAGGTCACGGAACTCCTCGAGTCCGTGCGGGAACACCCCGACGAGCTCGCGTTCCTTCTGGCCGCCGCGGTCTTCGAGGGCCAGGACCACCGCATCGTCAGAGAGGAGGCCGACCGGCTGCTGGGACTCGCCGACGGTCGGCTGCACCACCTGCTGCCGACCCCCGGTCCGTGCGAGGACGGTGCGGCCGGACCGGCCGCGGGGCACCGGCCCAACCCCGGCTTCGCCCTGCGCCGGTCGCTCGACGACCTGCTTCGCGCCACCGCGACCAGCTGCGGCGAGCCGGAGATCCGTCGCGGGAACGGCTTCACCTACCTTGTGGAACCGGTCCGCTTCACCCGGCACCAGCAGGCGGAGAGCCTGCTCCGGCACGTGTGGCGGCAGTACAGCCAGGTTGCGGAGCTGCTCGCTGACTGGTTGGGCAAGGTCCCGGACGACCCCGGCCTCGCCGAGCCGGTCGGCCGAGCCATGGGAAGGGCGATCGTCTGGAGCGGGGCGCGGCGGTCGCTCGACCACGTCAAAGGTCTCGCCGGCTCCGACACCGAGTCCACACGCCGCATCGCCGCTTTTGCGCTGGACATGGCCGCAGCCAGCCCGGTCAATGCCAGCGAGGTCAAGTTCCGCCTGCACCGATGGAGTTGGATAGGGGGCTGGCAGCTCCGCTCGACGGTCGCCCTGACGTGCGGCACGCCCTTCGGCGTCAACCGTCCGGACATGGCCGTGAAGATGCTCCGCGGGTGCCACCGGGGCGCCCAGGGCAACGAGCGGCATGTCGCCGAAGCGGTGAGGTGGTCCCTTGACACGATCTTCGCTTCGGGCGCCGAGGAGATCGTCATGTCACTCTTCCTGGAGTGGCAGGCAGAGGGCGGACGCGACGCCGGGACCGCCGCTGACCTGTTCCCCGGACTGCTCGGCCGGAGGCGGTGGTTCCGCGATCAGCTGGCCTCCGGCGGGTCGTTCATGGAGCCGATCGTTGACCTCGTGCACGTGGCGTTGGCGAGGGACGCGACGTTCGAGGCAACCGCATGGCACCTGATCCGCTGGTGCATGGAAGCCACCTGGGAGCAACAGTTGCGCGTCGCGGTGGAGACGCTCCTGGCCGCCCTGTCCCTCCGGTTGGACCGGGGAGTGCTGCGCCTCTTCCGTCGTATCGACCACGACACGGGCGACATCGCGGGCCGCCACATCGCCCGGGCCGCGCTGGACAGGTGGCGCAACCCCGAGCAGCACGCCGGACCGACGTACCGACCCCGCCCACACGGAGGCGCTCATGAGCACTGATTTCGAGACCGGGGGCCAGCTGTATTCCATCGCGGCCCGGGCCCCGTGGCGGGAACGACTCGCGCAACGCTGGTCGGGACGCCGGGACCGGGCGCTGGTCCTGCGGGACCGCGACGGCGAGTACCACCTCGCCGGCCGGAGGAACCGCGTGTTGTCGGCCACCACCAAACTGTCGATGGACCTCGGTATCGCGGACGACGACCACGAGCAGTCCCCGCCGGGGAGACGCCGCTACGACTCCGCGTTCCACGTACGGTTGGACGAGCGGACCGGCAGCGTACCGATCAGCCTTCCGGGGCCCTACGAACGCGAGCCCCACGACGTGCACGTCAGATGGTGGGTCCACGACCCGGTCGAGGTCCTCCGGGCCAGGACGTCCGAGGGGTGGCCCCTGGTCCGCAGGGACGTTTCGCGCCTGGTGTCGCAGATCTTCGAACGCCACCGGTCAGTGGGGCGGCGTGTCACCCCGGCCGAGATGCTCGCCGAACTGGCGGAGCCGCGGCACCTTCCCGGCACTGGACTGCTCCACCACGCGGTGGACGTCCGTGAGCGCGACGAGGAGCGCGAGGTGCGGTTGGGAGCCGCGGACGATCCAGGGCCGCCGGAGTCCTGGGCGGACATCGACAAGGAGGCGTACGCCTTCTGCGTACGGGCGGTCCAGGACGGTCCGGTCTCCCTCGCCGCGCTCTGGCTGGTCAGGCACCCTGACCAGGTCAGCGATGTCCTGAACTGGTCGGTCGGTCACGCCGACCTCCTCAGGGGGGAGACCACCTGGCAGGACGAGATGGCCGGGCTGTTGGGCACGCTGAGCATCGAGGAGAGGGAGGAACTGTCGGAGTTGGTCCGCGACCGGCTGACCGCGCTCGGGCGCAAGGTCCCCGGACGGCCTACGGGCACCGTTCCCTCCGGCACCACCACAGCTCCCCGCCCCGGGGGCCCCGGGGCGGAGAGCGGCAGCCGCCGCGCGCCCTACCCCGCGATGCCCGGGGCCCGCCCCAACGGATGGGACCCCCGGACCGTCCGCGGCGGCGGACGATGACCCCGCCGATGCGGCGCGGGACCGGCCCGTGGCGACGCCGCCCCCGACCGGGCGGCGGAGTGGTGGTCCCCTTACCCGCCCGCCGCCGACGGCGGGCGGCAGGGGTCCATCCGGCGGGACCGCGCCGCCGCCCGCCCGCCGCCCGGGACCGGGAGGCCGACGGTGTGGTGGCGGCGATCGAGCGGTTCGCGGCGGCCAACGCGGTCGAGCTGACCCGCGCCGACGCCAAGGCCGCCGTGCTGCTCGCGTTCACCGGCGCGGTCATCGGAATCGCGGTCACCGGCGTCGCGAAGGGACCGCAGGACGCGGCGGGGCCGGGCAGCGTGCTGTGGTGGTCCGGGGTGGCCTGCGGGCTCCTGGCCGTCGGCTGCTTCGTCCGGGCCATCACCCCGCGCCGCCGCACCCGCGGGGCGAACGGTCGGCAGCCGGGTCCCGGCTACTTCCAGCACGTCACGGGGGACATGACCGGCGACCGTCTCCGCAGGGCGTTCGAGCAGGTCGGCCGGGACCCGGCCCCGCCGCTGCTGGCGTCGCTGGAGCGCACCAGCCGGATCATCCGCATCAAGTACCGCTGGATAGAGGTGGGCACCGCGCTGCTCCTGCTCGCCCTGCCCCAGTACGCGTTGCTGGTGCGCCCGGGGTGAGGCGGCCCGGCCGACCGGCCCCGGGAGCGACGCCGCCCCGCCGGGGGCCGGCGGGGCAGCGGTCGGGAGGGCGCGGGGCTCAGGTCTTGGCGTGGGCGCGCTCCACCGCGGTGTCACGCACGCGGCAGAACTCGGCTGCCGGGTCGGACGAGTAGCGCCACGGCACAGCGTTCACGTATCCGTCGACGAGGCGGAACTGCTCCAGGGCCGCTTCGTCGCGCTCCTGCATGGTCAGGAACGCCGCCAGCAGATGCCGTACCTCGGCGGTGCGGGGCCCGTCCGGGTCCGCCGCCGCGACGTCCAGCAGCGCCGCGTCGACCCGCTTGACCATCTCCGGAGTGGCGTCCTCGGAGTCGGGAGCCCCGGTGTTCAGCGCGTACTCGTAGTGGGCGAGCAACGGCATCGCCGAGAGCAGACTGCCGGGGGGAGCGTTGTCCGCGGCACGGGTGGCGAACCCCATGGCCAGCTCGTGCGAGCCGCGCCACTTCGCACTCCAGTACTGCAGCGCGGAGAAGTGGGCCTCGTAGTGGTGGGGCGCCCGCGAGGTGATCTCCTCCCACAGCGCGTGCATGACCTCGTGCGGGTAGCCGAGACCGAGGCCGATCCAGATCTCGTTGATGTAGGGGGTCGGGTCCGCGGGGTTCAGCTCGGCAGCGCGCCCGTTGATGCCGCGGGCCCGCCCCAGAACCTGGTGGAAGTCGCGGAACTGCTCGTCCGTGGTGTGCGAAGCCAGCTTGGCGCCGCGGAACTTCCAGGCGCGGCTGACGGCGGCCTTGGCCGCGACGACGGCGGCGTCCGCCGAGTCGGGATGGACGGCCTCCCACTCCCGCAGCCAGGTGTCGTCGACGGCGGCCACGTCACCGAGCTGGAAGGCGAGGGAGGAACGGCGCTCCCAGTCGTCGCCGGTCTTCTCCAGCAGATCCGCCGCGGGGCGCCACGCGCCGCTGCGGGCCGCTTCGACGGCGAAGACCACCTCGGGCTGCTCCGGCCTGCTGGTCTTGGTGTTCTGGCGATCCGGCGGCAGCAGACCGAGGGCGGCGACCTCGTCGGACATCACATAGCCCTCGTCCTCCGCGGTCGCGTCCTCGTCGTCGTCCGGGGCGTCCGGGTCGGTGTCCGGGGTGGGGTTGCGGTACTCGCGGACGAATTCCAACACGAACGAGCCGACCAGCCAGATCACGAAGACAGCGGTGGGTATCGCGAAGATCAACAGGATGACGAGCAGCACAGCGTGTCCACTTCGGTCGCAACAGATGCCGCGCCACGCGGCGCGCGATCATAACCCGTCACTTAATGGTCACATTCTCGTGGGCTCCCTCAATTTCGGTTGCGTGAGCGGCACATCGTGATCACTCGGCCTGCACGGGGACCGCGTCGGGCGTCCGGGGTCGAAACTGTCACCCACCGGGCAGGCTGACGGCGAGGGAGAGGAGCTCCGATGCGCGGAGTGGGCGGCACGGTGGACATCGACAGCGCGGTACTGGTCGTGGTCGACGTGCAGAACGGCTTCATCAACCAGCACACCGAGCACCTGCCACCCGCGATCGCGGCGCTGGCCGGGCGCTGGCGCGCCGCCGGCCGGCCGGTGGTCCTCACCCGCTACCTCAACCACCCGGGGAGCCCCTTCGAGCGCCACCTCGACTGGACGCGGTTCCAACAGGCGCCGGAGACCGACATCGTGTCCGCGCTCGCCCCGCTCGTACCGGATGCCCACGCCGTGATCGATAAGCCGGGCTACACCTTCTTCACCCCGGCCGCCGACGCGCTGATCGCCGCGGCCGGCTGGACCGACCTGGTCTTGTGCGGCATCGCCACCGACTCGTGCGTACTGAAGTCGGCCGTGGACGCCTTCGAACGCGGCCACACCGTGCGGGTCCTCACCGACGCCTGCGCCAGCGACGCAGGGCCGGCCGTCCACGCCGCCGGCCTCGTCGTCGCCCACCGCCTCATCGGCCCCGCGGGCCTGATCACCACCCCGGACCTCCTCGCCCGACTTCCGCCTGCGTGACGTCGCTGGGGGCGGCTCCAGTCGGCGACTTGGACGGGTCGTCGCCATGCTCGGATCCGGGCGGCTCCCGCCTGCTTCAAGACTCCACGTCCGTCTCGCCGGGATCGCGTGCCGTCCTCGCCCCGTTGCGGTGCCGCGCCGAACCGAGAACGTGGGTGCCGAGCGGGCGGTGCCACTGCAATCCACCAACGACGTAGGGCCCCACCGCCGAAGCGGTGGGGCCCTACGTGACAGCCCGGTGAAGGCTGGGCGGAGGATACGAGATTCGAACTCGTGAGGGTGTGAACCCAACACGCTTTCCAAGCGTGCGCCCTAGGCCACTAGGCGAATCCTCCGCCGAGAACTGTACAAGACGTGAGGGGGTGCTCGCGACCATGGAACGGGAGCCGGTGCTCGTCGGAGACCGGCCGCTGCGAGGGCCGGTCACCCGGTCGGCGGGGTGCCCGACCGGCGAGGGGCGGGTGGGGGCGGAGCGTGCCGGGGATCGGGTAGGCTGGCGTCAGCCCCTCACGCGGCGCTATCTGACTGAACTCCCCCAGGGCCGGAAGGCAGCAAGGGTAGGTTGGCTCTGGCGGGTGCGTGGGGGGCGTAGTCGTTCCCCGGACGGCCCGCCGGGCCCCGATGCGCCGCTCCGGCCGTGCACCGCCCGGTGATCGTTTCCGGCGTTCGGGCGCCGCCGCGGACGTGCGGCGGGACGCGTTGTCGGTCGGGGCCGATATCGTCGGGAGCGTGTCGTCCCTCGCGCTGTACCGCCGTTACCGTCCCGAGACCTTCGCCGAGGTCATCGGGCAGGAGCACGTGACCGACCCGCTGCGGCAGGCACTGCTGAACAACCGGGTCAACCACGCCTACCTCTTCAGCGGCCCGCGCGGGTGCGGCAAGACGACCAGCGCCCGCATCCTGGCGCGCTGCCTCAACTGCGTGCAGGGCCCCACCCCGGACCCCTGCGGCGAGTGCCACTCCTGCCAGGACCTCGCCCGCGGCGGGCCCGGCTCCATCGACGTCATCGAGATCGACGCCGCGTCGCACGGTGGCGTCGAGGACGCCCGCGAACTCCGCGAGAAGGCGTTCTTCGGTCCGGCCGCCAGCCGCTACAAGATCTACATCATCGACGAGGCGCACATGGTCACCTCCGCGGGGTTCAACGCCCTGCTGAAGGTGGTCGAGGAGCCGCCGGAGCACCTCAAGTTCATCTTCGCCACGACCGAGCCCGAGAAGGTCATCGGCACCATCCGGTCCCGGACCCACCACTACCCGTTCCGGCTGGTCCCGCCCGGCACCCTCCGCGACTACCTCGCCGAGGTGTGCGAGCGCGAGGCGATCCCGGTGGACAGTGCCGTGCTGCCGCTGGTGGTGCGGGCCGGCGCCGGCTCGGTGCGTGACTCGATGTCCGTCATGGACCAGCTGCTCGCCGGTGCGGCCGACGACGGCGTGACGTACCCGATGGCTACCGCGCTGCTCGGCTACACCGACAGCGCTCTCCTCGACTCGGTCGTCGACGCCTTCGCCGCCGGTGACGGCGGAGCCGCCTTCGAGGTCGTCGACCGGGTGATCGAAGGCGGCCACGACCCTCGCCGGTTCGTGGCCGACCTGCTCGAACGGTTGCGTGATCTGGTGATCCTCGCTGCGGTGCCGGAGGCCGCGGACAAGGGCCTCTTCGACGTCCCCGCCGACACGCTGGCGACGATGACGACCCAGGCGAACCGCTTCGGGCCCGCCGGCCTCAGCCGCGCCGCCGACCTCGTCAACACCGGGCTGACCGAGATGCGGGGAGCCACCTCACCCCGCCTCCAGCTGGAGCTGATCTGCGCCCGCGTGCTGCTCCCCGCCGCCTACGCGGACGAGCGGTCGCTCCAGACCCGTCTGGAGCGGCTGGAGCGCGGTGGCTTCGCGCAGGCCGCCGCCGCGCCCCCCGCGCCCGTGCCGGTCGCGCAGCCGCCCGCTGCGGCCTCCGCGCCCTTGCCGCCCGCCGCGCAGCCCGTGCCGGCGCCCCCCGTCGAACACCCGCAGTACGACCAGCAGCCCCCGGCGCAGCAGCACGCCGCTCCGGCGGCCCAGCCCCACCAGGCCCCGCCCCAGCCTCCGCACCAGCAGCCGGCCGAAGCGCCGCAGCCCGCTGCGAACGCACAGCGCCCCGGGGCCTGGCCCACCGGCGGCGGTTCCGGCGGCGGGGGAGCCGCCCGTCCCGCCACTGGTGCGGCGCCGGGCGCGTGGCCGGG